>JBBQCU010000415.1:0-3801 GCA_038319065.1 Methylococcales bacterium | reverse complement strand
TACGATCCCAACCAAATGTTTTTTCAGCCAAATAGGGTTTTGAATTCATATAATCGATGGCCACTTGTGCCTGAAACGCCCGTCTTTTTGCGCCGGTTAATTTTTTAGCGGCATCTTTAATCGTTTTGATATGTTGTTCAGTTAAAGGGGTCATGCTCTAGGTTGCGATCTGTAATAATATGCTTGTAGGATGTATCGATTTTAAACAGTATTGTGTAAAAACTAGTGTGAGGTATTTTTTGCGAGTTACCTAAGGAGAATCATTATGAAAAAGCTGTTAATCAGCCTGACTTTCATCCTGCTTGCAGTTGCCGCGATTGACGCTGAAGCCCGCGGCGGCGGGCAAGGCGGAGGTGGCGGAATGCAAAGCCAAGGAATGAGGCAACAACAGAACGCCACGGGCGATATGGATCGCACTCGCCAACCTCAACAAACGCCTGTTCAGAACCAGGAAAGCATCCAGCAACAGCACCACGAAATGATGCAAGAGCAGGATCGAATCCGGCAAGCAGCGCCAGGCCAGAATCAGGATGGCACCATGCAACAACGCCGTGAGGTAAACCAGGAGCAGAACCAAATACGCCAAACTGCGCCAGCAACCGGCATCAGCCCTGCGCAATAAAACAACTTAGCCGCGTGCAATTCAATTGGCTTGAACAAAGTTAAAACATGCGGCATTTGATCATTTGATTGATAACGAGGTAATTAATATGAAAACCGCCACTAAAATTATCGGATTTGCATTAGCCCTGTTACTAATAAACTCTTTTCCTGTCCTGGCTCGGGGACTGTCATCCGGATCAAACAGATTGGGAACCCAACTAACCTTGCAAAACCTAACACCGCTTGGAACTGAGGTAGAGGAAACTCTACTCTTAATGCGGGAAGAAGAAAAAATGGCACGCGATGTTTACCAAACTTTGTATAAGACCTGGGAACAGACCGTCTTCAAGAATATAGCAGCATCAGAACAGAGGCATATGGATGCTCTTTTAAAAAAAATCGATATGTTCGATCTGGCCGATCCAGCTCTGCCCGAAGTTGGGCTTTTTAACAATCCGGAGTTGCAAGCCCTGTATGACAAATTGATTGCGCAAGGCAACGGGCTTAAATCAATGCGTTGCTTGCTGGGGCGACGATTGAAGATATGGACATCCGAGATTTGATGATTGCCATCGAAGCAACCGGCAATCTGTCCCTGAAAACAACCTATGAAAACTTGCTGGAAGGCTCCAGGAATCATCTACGAGCTTTCACTGGTTTGTTGCAGAAGCAAGGGATTGATTATATTCCGCAATTCATAGACCAGGATTTATTTGATGCCATATTAAGGGTCTGATCTAAAGCCACGTTACGTTCGTTAATACAGATTGATGAGACACACTGACATGAATACAATGACTAATTTACATCGCCGTAAGTTGCTGAAGTACGCAGCAGTCTCAATTGCCGGTGCAGCCACTTATCCAGTTTGGGCAAAAGCGGAGGAATTTGTCAGAGTCAACAAACCTTCCGTCGATTTTCATCCTGATGTCGAGATTGAACTGACTCAGAGCACGGCTGATATTTCTATTTTTAAGGGTGAAAAAACCCGTGTTTGGAAAGTCACCGGCAAGGTATTAAAAGGCCCTTCTGAAGTCATAGATAACAATGAAGGAACCTATCTGGTACCTACCCTACGATTTAAGAAGGGTCAAAAGATCAGGCTCATTCTTAATAATAATTTACCGGCACAATCCATTTTGCACTGGCATGGGCTGCATGTGCCCGCAAATATGGACGGGAACCCCATGTATGCCGTCAATCAGGGCGAAACTTATATCTACGAATTTGAGATACTCTATCGCGCCGGAACTTATTGGTACCATGCCCACACGCACAGCGTTACTGCGCGGCAGGTCTATTCCGGATTGGCCGGTCTGTTGATAGTCGGTGATGAACAAGAGCGGGCACTGAATTTACCAGGTGGCGACTATGACGTGCCATTAGTGATTCAGGATCACAGCTTTGATGAACATAACCAACTTGTTTATTCAAGTCACATGATGCAGCGCATGCAGGGATTTTTGGGTGACCAGATTATGATTAATGGCCGGCCTGATTTTGTCTTGCCGGTTGTAACGCGTGCTTATCGATTGCGTCTATTGAATGGCTCAAATTCCCGTATATATAGGCTTGCCTGGGATGACGGCACGTCCATCACTATAATAGGTGTTGATGGCGGGTTACTGGAGCGCCCTGAGCAACATGGCTTTGTCATGCTGGCACCTGGGGAACGGCTGGAGTTATGGATGGACTTTAGTGGACGGGCCGTTGATACCGAACTGACTTTGCGAAGCATTCCTTTTGACGTGTCAACGCATGACAGCGGTATGGGCATGATGGGTGGGCGTGGCATGATGGGCGGCGGCATGATGTCAGTCAGCTCGATGCCTTCAGGATCCGATTATCCGATTTTCAAAATCCGGGTTGCCAAAAAAGAGCAAAGCAACGATACATTACCGAAAGTTATGACACCGATTACCGCGCTACGCGTTACAGATGCTCAAAATGCGGCCAACCCTAAAACCATCACCTTATCCATGCGGCACATGTCAACCTTGCTTAACGGCCGGTCTTATAAAATGAACGATATTCAACCGGATGAAATTATCCCCGTCAACACACTGCAATTAATAGAATTCGATAACGGTTTTAGTGCCGACATGAACGGTATGATGATGGCTATGCCGCATCCGATGCATCTACATGGAGAGCAGTTTCAAATCGTAAAACGCGAGGTGAATTCAGGGTCACAAGAAAGCTATCAAACAGTAGCGGCTGGTTTAATGAATAGCGGCTGGAAAGATGTCGTTTTGGTGATGCCGGGCGAAAAGGTCACTATTCTGAAGCCTTTTAATGACTTCAAGGGCTTATTTATGTATCACTGCCATAATCTTGAACATGAGGATATGGGCATGATGAGGGATCTTCTTGTTAAATAATTCCGGTAAAGATTTATGTGTTGAGAGGCTTGCCGGGTTTTATTCCTAACCGGCATAATCGGTTACCGCAGGAGATTAATATTGCACTAGTAGCAGGCCTGTTTTTAGTACTGTTTGGTTTGAACATGCTCAAACTGTTTCCCAAATTTCGTCTTCCGTCCCTGCGTTCCAAATCAGGAACCGTTACGCAACGAATCTATCAAGATATTAAACCCAGACGTAACCCTTTCAGTGTCGGTTTTTTAAGCGGTTTTTTATTAGGCTGCGGCCCGCTTCAAGCCATGTATATCATGGCGCTCGGTGTTGCCGACCCACTAAAAGGCGCTCTGTTACTGTTGTGCTTTGGCACCGGCACGCTGATCCCTTTGTTGACCTTCGGTATATTTGCCAGCGCATTAAGCGGCAAGACCCAAAATCAATTAATGGCCGTGTCTGGCATTCTGATTATTTTGATGGGGTTAATGATGACAGACCGCGGACTCAAGATGACCCAGTCAGGTCATAACTTCGCGGCGATGATAGCGCGCTTTTTCACGCCACGAGTTACAGATTCCGCACTCATGGGGTGATGACCCCTCTCCTGGCAACGTGTCCTTTCAAACAACTATCGCCAATGAAGTGGAACGAAAGCTAGGTAACAGTCCGCCTTGGGTGCCACGGCGCTAACTTTAACCCGGCTGTGACTGCCAAGCTGACTAAACTCCACCCGCAAGACCAAGTTACTGGCTATAAGGACGAAACAATGGCTTATAAAATCTATTTCGACAGAATTGATGCGGAACTGCTAAAAATCGCCCCCCGCCATGACGTGTTGCTG
>JBBQCU010000414.1:0-3802 GCA_038319065.1 Methylococcales bacterium | reverse complement strand
TCAAAGGTTTTACCTTCCTTATGCGAGGCAATAACATCCACTTGCTGCGCCTGCCTGTTGGCAATGACACTTGCAAGCGCCTGTTCCAATTTGGCAATATCACCGGGAACCACCAGTGTGTTCAACGGTTGCAGTAAGATTTCATCCGCTTCGTAACCGAACGTTTGCGTAAAAGCCGGATTGACCTGTTCGATTGTGCCATTTACCTGACAGTAAATAACGGCATCCGCATTGCTGTTGAGGATCGATTCGATACGATTTTTAATGTGGTTGAGTTGGGTGGTGCGTTCAATCACCCGCGCTTCAAGTTCCGTGTTTAATTCCTGGATGGCGACTTCTTGCAGCTTGCGCTCGGTAATATCCTGCTGGACAGCCACAAAATGGCTAATGTTACCCGCTTGATTGCGTACCGGCGTAATCGTCTGTTCCTGAGTATACAAACTGCTATCTTTACGGCGATTGACCAACTCGCCCCGCCAGAGTTTTCCGGCTAAGATGGTATTCCACATCTTCTCGTAAAATAACTGGTTTTGTTGGCCTGAACGGATCAAATCACGGGGGTTTTGTCCAATCGTCTCGTCCAAACTGTAGCCCGTTAAGGCCGTGAAAGCCGGGTTGACCCACTGGATTGTGCCATCAATATCGGTAATCATGACACCAGTCGCAGAGGATTCAAGCGCGGCGGACTTCAGACGAAGTTGTTCTTCGGCCTGTTTGCGTTCGGTGATGTCGCGGGCGATAGCTTGAATCGTCCCATCTAAGAGCAGTTTAGAACTCACTTCCACTAACACCAGTGAACCATCTTTTCGAATCATTTCACGCTCATTCAGCAGTGTCTTTCCTTGCTGAAGTTCTTTATAACGCAGTGGTTTGTCCGGCTGAATAATGAACAAATCGAGCATATTCTTTTGCAGAATCTCGTCGCGGGTATAGCCTAACATTTTACAGGCGGCTGAATTGGCCTCGGTGTAATACCCATTTTCCTCGACAATCAAAATCGCATCGGAGGCTTGTTCGATCAACATCCGGTAGCGGGCTTCGCTTTCTTGTAAAGCCTTTTCCGTACGTTTACGCTTGGTGATGTCACGAGTCATCCCTTGGAAACGCCCATCGGAGAGCCGGGTAGCACTGATCTCAACGGACACATAGGTGCCATCCTTACGGATAAGCTCACGCTCGCTGATGACCGTATTTCCATCTTGAAGTTCTTTCATACGCGGCGGCGCATCCGCTGTAAACCGCAGCACATCTTCCATCTTCAATTGCAGGATTTCGTCGCGGTTGTAACCTAATAGCGCACATCCAGCGGAATTCACCTGGACGTAACGGTTTTCCAGATCAGAGATAAATATCCCATCAGAGGCTTGCTCGACCAGTATCCGGTAGCGTGATTCGCTTTCTTGCAAGGCTTGTTCGGCCAATTTATGGGCAGTGATGTCTTGCAGAGTTCCCGATAACTTTAAAACATTGCCTTCTTTATCGCGAAGCACTTCACCTGTTTCAGCCCAAACGTGACGCACAGATTGATCAGGCTGGATAACACGAAATTCTAAACTATTGATGGTGTCCCCACTGAGAAAGCCATTAATAGTTTGTACCATCATCGGTGCGTCATTCGGATGAATAGCCTCAATAATATCGGTCAAATGATCAGTAAAAGTAGCCCGATCAAGGCCGAAAATATGATAAATTTCGTCTGATGCTCGAACGTTATTCGTCTGGACATCCCATGTCCAATCGCCTAGATGCGCGATTGCCAGAGCATGTTGAAGCGACTGTTCGCTTTCTTGCAACTGCTTTTCCTGAAGTTTGGCACTCGTCACATCTCTAAAAGTGGCGACTGCACCGGTTAGGGTATTGGTGTTGTCAAAAATTGGCGCGAGGTTAATATCCAGCAGGATACGTTTACCTTTAACCACTTCGATGCCTTGTTGAATCCCGTAGAGCGTTTGATGTGTCTCGATCATTTTCGAGATGTTCGGATAATCGCCATCAATCGGGTTGCCATCATGGTCAGTAACATGCCATGAAGGTGCGTTATAGGGCTGACCAATGATTTCACTACGAGGTTTGCCGAGTATCTTTTCCGCTTGATAATTGATGTATGAGATCAGACCTTTCGAATCGAATATGAGTATGGCAATCGGGCTAATATCCCGTTCGCGCTCAAGTTCGTCTTCGATATGGGTGCGTTTCCGCAGTTCTGCCGACAAAATTAAAAACAGCGCCACAGAAGTTATAGCGATAAAAACTAAATCTTTGGATGTATTGAGGACAGCTTCGAGGGGATGATTATTTCCAAAAAGTTGAAGGGCCAACAAATCGGTGATAACTATCCATAAAGTCGCAACGACTCCATATATCACACAGATACGTACATCGAAGCGCTTTATAAATGATGGCATTGCTAATCCGCATTTCTTACAAGTATTAAATTTATTATATACCTAAAATAGTCCTATACCCGCAAGAAGTATACTGAAAACAAACCATTAATTAATGCTAATCCAACCTTTCAGCCGTTGGCATTACCCAGTTAAGGCTGGCCTCGTTATAATCTCTACATTATTTATGGGTCATATTCAGAGGGATATTTGTGATGGAACAGCGATTATTAGGCGGATCAGGATTTAGTGTGCCAGTTTTGAGCTTCGGCACAGGCACGTTCGGCGGTGAAGGCGACTTCTTCAGCAAGTGGGGTAACAGTGACGTCGATGAAGCCACACGTATTGTCGATTTGTGTTTGGAAGCTGGTGTCAACCTCTTCGACACCGCTGATGTTTATTCGGGCGGCAGATCAGAAACCGTTCTCGGTCAGGCCATTGCTGGTAAGCGCGATAAGCTGCTGATCTCGACCAAATGTACCTTCGGTATGAGCGACGAGCCTAATGATGTCGGTTCATCGCGCCACCATATTATCAAGTCCTGCGAGGCCAGCCTCAAGCGCCTGAACACCGATTATATCGACATCTACACCATGCACGGCTTTGATGCCCGTACACCCGTTGAGGAAACGGTACGCGCCTTGGATAATCTGGTACAGAGTGGCAAGGTGCGTTATGTCGTTTGCTCCAACTTTTCCGGTTGGCATCTGATGAAGTCGCTGGCGGTTGCAGATCGCTACGGCTGGACGCGCTATGTCGGGCATCAGGCTTATTATTCACTGGTTGGACGCGAGTACGAATGGGAACTCATGCCGCTGGCGCTCGACCAGAAGGTCGGCACATTGGTTTGGAGTCCGTTAGCCGGTGGGCGTTTGAGCGGCAAGTTCCGCCGCGACAACCCCAATCCGGTAGGCTCACGCATTCAACAGGGGGCAGGGGAAGGGCCATCACTGCCTGAAGACTGGTTCTACCATCTAGTCGATGAGGTCGATGCGGTAGCCGCAGAAACCGGCAAGACTTTTTCGCAGGTGGCGCTCAATTGGCTAATCCAGCGCCCGACCATCTCAACGGTGATTATCGGCGCTCGTAATGAAGAACAGCTCAAGCAAAATCTGGGTGCAGCCGGTTGGAACCTCACACCGGAACAGGTCAAGCGGCTGGATATTGCCAGCGAACGTGAACGTATCTATCCCTATTGGCATCAGTTCGGCTTCCAAAATCGCAATCCGCTGGCATCACCCAGCTATAAGTAACCTGAGTTATGGATAAGCGATTGTTTTTGAAATAAGCAATTCAATTCCTGCTTTGCTCCCCTCGCCAAAGCATTGGCTATCAGCGAATGAGCCTGCGAGGGTAGCTGATGTGGGGGCGGGGGTGAGGTTTCTGAGCGAGAATATTTTTATCCATAACTGACGTTA
>JBBQCU010000413.1:0-3802 GCA_038319065.1 Methylococcales bacterium | reverse complement strand
AGCTTCATGCAGTACTCCTCATCTCTGATTGAGGTTTGTTTTAGCAGAACTAAGCAGTTTCCGGCTTGGAGAAATATCATGAAAAAATATCTATTGACGATTGCACTGTCAGGAATTTTGGTCGGTAGTGCGATTTTAATTTATAACAGGTTAAATTCAGGCCCTGAATATAAGGCAGATTTAGCTTATTCTTCATTCATCAAACAGGTCAAGGCTGGCCGCATTGAACGAGTAGAAATTACTGGTAAAGTCATAAAGTTTCGGACTTCTAATGGTGAGGATTTCGAAACCTATAATCCAGGGGATCCCAATTTAATTGATGATTTACTGACAACCGGGGCCCAAATCAGGACCACTCCCCCAGAAGAACCGTCTTTGTTAAAGGAAATTTTTATATCCTGGTTTCCGATGCTGATTCTGATTATTATCTGTACATTTTTTATGTATAGAATGCAAAAAAACGGCAACGGCTCAGTCAAGTTCGGCTTTCAAAAAAACAAAGCCAGAATGTTTGATGAAGATCAGGTGAAAATAACTTTTGCCGATGTTGCAGGTTGTGAGGAAGCAAAAGAAGATGTTGTTGAACTGGTTGATTTTCTAAAAGCACCACAAAAGTTTCAAAAACTGGGCGGTAAAATTCCGCGCGGTGTACTCATGGTCGGGCCCCCGGGGACCGGTAAAACGCTCATTGCCCGAGCGATTGCCGGCGAGGCAAAAGTTAAATTCTTCTCTATTTCGGGATCTGACTTTGTTGAAATGTATGTCGGTGTTGGAGCTTCAAGAGTAAGAGATTTGTTTGCCCAAGCCAAAGAACAGTCCCCTTGCATTATTTTTATTGATGAAATCGATGCTGTTGGCAGAAAACGCAGCAGTTCAGGAATGGGCGGCGGCAATGAAGAGCGGGAACAAACCCTTAATCAGTTACTGGTTGAAATGGATGGATTTGAAGGTAATGAGGGCATTATTGTGATTGCCGCGACTAACCGTGCGGATGTACTGGACGATGCACTATTAAGACCAGGCCGTTTTGACCGGCAAGTTAATGTGGGTTTGCCTGATGTTCGTGGCCGGGAACAAATATTGAAAGTGCATTTGCTAAAAGTGCCTACAGCGGAAGATGTTGAAATTAGTTATATTGCTCGCGGCACCCCAGGATTTTCAGGTGCAGAACTGGCCAATCTTGTGAATGAAGCCGCTTTGCTGGCAGCACGTTCCGATCTGCTTGAAGTTTCTATGACACATCTTGAAAAAGCCAAGGACAAAATATTGATGGGCGTAGAAAAACACACGATGGTGATGAGCGAAGATGACAAGCGCTTGACGGCCTATCATGAAGCAGGACATTGTATTGTTGGCCGGTTGATGCCGGATCATGATCCGGTCTACAAAGTGAGTATTATGCCCAGAGGCAGGGCGTTGGGCATCACTATGTTCCTGCCGGAAAATGATCAATACAGCGCCAGCAAGCGCAAACTGGAAGGTCAGATAGCCAGTCTTTTTGGCGGCCGTCTTGCGGAACTGCTGATTTTCGGCGATGACCGGGTAACGACCGGAGCCTCCAATGATATTGAAAGAGCGACGGAATTGGCGAGAAAAATGGTGACCCGTTGGGGCTTGTCTGACAAACTCGGACCACTCACCTATGGAGAAGAAGCCGGCCAGGCTATTTTCGGTCAACCGGGGGCGCAAGGCAGTGCTGTATCCAGTAATGTTGCGCAAATGATTGATGAAGAGATCCGTTCGGTAATCGATCGTAACTATTATCGTGCCGAGAAAATTTTACAGGACAACTTGGCTATTCTGCACCTTATGGCAGACGCGCTTATGAAATGGGAAACTATAGACCGCTTGCAGATTGATGATTTGATGGCAGGAAAAGAAGCGCGGCCGCCGATGGATCACAGTGATATGAAAGACCGGAACAGCCCCGAATCAATGTGTATTGGAAAGGATAACAGCAGTTCATTACAACCTGAGGAAAGTTTCGCTTGATGAGAATGCGGCGTTAAACCCGCGTCAGAATTTACAGGTAACACTTTAGGAACGGTAACTAAGGAACGAGTATGAAATATGTTAGGCATCCTACACCCTCCCCCCGGGGAAAGGGTGTGGTGAGGGGGATATATTCCTCAGTTTTTTCGTAATTTATTGATTGTTGCCAAATCAGATTTTTTTAACAAACTCCGATTTAAGTTTCATTGCACCAATGCCGTCAATTCTGCAGTCAATATCATGATCACCGTCGACCAGACGGATGTTTTTGACTTTAGTGCCGACTTTGACAACCAACGATGATCCCTTGACTTTGAGGTCTTTAATGACGGTAACAGTATCGCCGTTTTGTAAGATATTGCCGTTTGAGTCCTTAATGATACGGCTTTCATTGCTATCTTCGGCCGTCCCATCTTTTGGCCATTCGTGTGCGCACTCAGGACAGATATACATATTACTGTCTTCGTAGGCGAATTCCGAGCCGCAGGCCGGACATTTGGGGAGGGTACTCATTGCTTTTTTCCTTAATGTAGGGTTGTCTCAACCCTGTGGAATACAAGGTGTATTGAGGGCGGCATGATGCCAGATTCAGGCGTTTATTGTCCACTAAACAGAAAAATTCCCGCTGGACTGCGCGGACCTTTATTGTGGTAAATGGTCAGTCCCCCCTCTTTGGAAAAAAATCCTTCGCAGCTATCAACGCCGATATAATCCACCGGAAGCATCCAGCAATCGCTTTTGAGCGTCGAAATGGCGTTCGATGTATCCGAGTTCAAAGCGCTCATAACGGGTTTGTGCCGCGACTTGCTCGATGAGTTCGTTAGAAAGACGGGCCAGAGGCTGGCCGGTACTCATGGCGAGGACCTGAGTCTGCGCCGCGCGTTCGACGAAATAGAGGTCATCGAACGCTTGGGCCACTGTCGGAGCAGCCGTAATGACGCCATGATTACCCAGAAACAGCACATCGGCGTCGCCGAGAATTCTTGCCATCCGTTCACCCACCGTATCAGACAACGCTACACCGTCGTAATCGTTGTCGTATGCAACCCTGCCGAAAAAACGGCAGGTCGTGTGCAGCGCCCATTCAAGCCGGCCGCCGGCAATCATCGTCAAAGCCGTCGCGTAAGGTTGGTGAGTATGCAAAAGTACACGGGCGCGAGGGACCAGTCGATGAATCGGCGCGTGAATGTGATGCGCCGATGCTGAAGGTTCACCATCACCCCGGACCACTTTGCCGTTGAAGTCACAGACAATCAGGTTTGAAGCTGTGATCTCGGAGAAATGCAGGCCAAAAGGATTGACCAGGAAGTGCTGTCCATCCGGTAACACGGCGGAGAAATGATTGGCAATCGCTTCGTGAAGATTATTAGCGACCGCCAGATGAAAAGCGGCCGCCAAATCCAGACGGAGTTTCCATTCGGTCTCAGTTAAGTTCGATTCGTTCATTGCGTTACCTATACCGGTCCATTTACAGAAGGTTTAATAATTTGATTACAATTTGCTGAAATTATCGAAACTCAAATTATATGAGTAATATTGCACGCTTCACTTTTTGGCGGAACTCGAGAAAAACTGGGAAATCCTTCGGCGGGAATCCGGTGAATTTAATCATGCAAGCTTCGGATTCTGGAATCAGGTATCAGGACAAGCCTGCCGAATGCCCGCGGGTGGAGCGCGCGATCGCACTCCTGCAGTAACTGCAGAGTGTTCATTGAAGCAAAAAATTATCAGGAACTTCGGGTAAAATGCCCAGTTTTACCAGACCCCGACGCACCAGCTTCACCGCTCTATGTGGATCGGAAGTGGTCAG
>JBBQCU010000412.1:0-3810 GCA_038319065.1 Methylococcales bacterium | reverse complement strand
TCGCACCGGACACCCTTGCTGTTCGGCTAACGGTTCCCGTCATCAGGGTCCGTAGGGGACTTGCACCCCCAAATCAACATTCAACCACCACAGTTGAACATATGGCGCTTACGCACCACGCGCCATGCCTGGCGCACCATATGAAAAGGGGATTAGCTTTGGTCGGCTAACCCCTGATTCGTTGGCGGAGAAGGTGAGATTCAAACTCACGGAGGCTATTAACCTCGGCGGTTTTCAATTATCTCTTATACTACTACATGTTAGCAGTACTGTCCTCTAGGCCAACTAGCCCTTACTTTTGGTTGTATTCGACTGGACAGGTTTCAGTTTAGGTCTCAATTATTACACTATAAAATCTAGTGTATCAATACGTTATTTACCCCAGTGTTTCTACAGCATGTACCAACTTGCTAGGGTCAAGGTGCGCATACCTTTCTGTAATCTTAATTGATGAATGTCCAAGCCACTTTTTCACAACACACAAGTCCACTCCAGCAATATAGTACCAAACTACCGCTTCCAACACAAAAATGACTATAGGATATATTCCAAATGTCCTATATGAAAAGCAGACATACTCCCATGTCGTCAGAAACTTACGATATGCTATTTTAAGTTGTGCTGGGGACTATCATTCCTGAAGATACTTAATTGGTAAAGTATCGAATCGTGCTTTATGGAGCTTCTATGGTGAAAGAATCCATCGCTGATGTAACGGTGCCACTGAAAGACGTTGCTGATGAATTACGCCATGAAGCTAATGAGGCTGCTGGGGTTTTACGAAGAGACGCTATTGATGCTGCTGAGTCACTACGCTGTATCGCAAATGAAGCTGCTGGGACATTGCGCAATGACGCTAACGAAGCTGCTGAAACATTGCTTCATGATGCTAGTGAGGCTTCTGAGAAATTACTCAATAATGCTAATGAGGCTGCTGAGACATTAATCTGCAACGCTGATGAGAATGCTATAGCACTGCGAAAGAACCTCGCAGATGTGGCGGCTGAGGCTCACAGGGTATTACGCCTCAAACAGACAAAGAACTAGCTGTTGCCCTAGCTATTATCTCTATCCTTGTACATCTACTCAATACTCCAGCTTAATCAAGGCCTCAAACAAGACCTTTGGCTGATAACGCTTGCCATGCCCTACCCATTGTCTCTGATCTCGTCAGTTTCATCGGCGTGATGATCTGCATTAAGGCAGCATATGTTGAATAACTTTTTACATCAAAATTTACATCAACGTACTTTTGGGCAAGAAAAAAATAGGCACTCAGATTGTGTGCGTATTCCGCGCCAAGCCGGCCGCCGATTCCGATGGAAGTCGGCCACCCATTCCGATGATTTCGGCCACCCCCTGAGCAACATTTTCCACCCCCTTCTTTAGCGTCGCTGGGTAATTTTATCAGGTGTATCCAAAGGATACCAATTCAACAATAAACAAAAAAGGAGATACAGCAAAAGCTGTAACTCCTTGAATTGTTTGGTCGGGGAGACAAGATTCGAACTTGCGACCCCCTGCTCCCAAGGCAGGTGCGCTCCCAGACTGCGCTACTCCCCGACGAAAAAATATCTTTAGCACAGATATATAATATTGGCAACAAGATAGTTGCTGCCGGGTGTGCGACAAATTTATGGGTAGTCCTTTAAGCCGCCGCACGATGTTCCCAGAAGTTTTCCCAGCGATTACTCAGCAGGCTACACCGAAGCGCGATAATATCATTGGCTCCCTTGACAGTCCAATGCATTCCAGATTGTTTCAACCTCTGGCCGACTACAGTGCGGCAACCTGCCTCCATTACACCTGAGCCTACAAACAAACCCCGCTTTCTGAAATCAGCATATCTCATGCGCTCCTTGTTTTTTTCAAAGTAGCCGATCTCTCTGTCGCATACCGGCAATCGGAAAACTGAAAGCATCGAATGGAAAACTTGACGAAGTTGAGGCAATCTCTGCAAGTTCCAGAATGCGGGCACGATTGATGGGCTTATTGCAATCAATAAAAAGGCAACCGGTAACATATGGACTGTCTGGTAGGAAACTGGCGACAAGTCGGCTGGTCAAGATTGCTATTGGCGACCCACGCATATTCAGGAAGAAAGTTGAGATTCGAGAGGTCAATACCGCAGTCATGGTGCTTCTGGATTTATCCGGCAGCATGAGTTCAAAGTACCAAATTGCCAATGCCTCTGCATTTGCCCTTCACTCAACACTATTCGGACTGAAGGGAGTTGCCTTATGTTCGGCAGAGTTCAGCGGGAAATCCAATAAACCGGAAATCAACGTACTGGTGGACTTCGGCAGGAAACCGCAGTCAGAGAATTTCAACCACCGTCCGTTTGACGGGACTCCTACTCACAATGCAATATGGGCTGCTCGGGTTTTACTGCTTCAAAGACCGGAGCCACGGAAGATTCTGTTGATTCTGACCGATGGTTGCCCGGATGACGACTCGGCTACCAAGGCAGCAACTCGGAGGACGATGAAGGATGGCATCGAGATTGCGGCAATCGGCATTCAAGATTCAAGCGTCCAGCGGTTTTGGATTACTCATAAAATCATCAACTCGATTCAGGAGCTACCGGTAGCGATGTTTGGGATTATGGAGGGATTGCTGGTAAACAGGCAGCAAACCAATGGGGGCAACTTGAAGTCAGGGGGTGACTCATGATGAAGTTCAATCCGGGCCAGTTGATGATGACAAGAGGCGTTAATGGTTTGGTTGCCGATAACGAGGATTTCGCAATTCATGTTCAACTTTCCCTGAAACGGCACCTGGCTGGAGACTGGGGTGATGTCAGCGATGAGGACAGAGTTACGAATGAGATGGCTTTGCAGGTTGGAGATAGATTGTTTTCAGTCTACAAAAAAGAGGGGCTGCCAAATTTATGGATAATCACTGAATGGGACAGGTCAGTGACAACCGCATTGTTGCCTGAGGAGTACTGAGAAAACAAAAATAGTCAATTGCAGAGAGGGGAATCGTCGTCAGGTGGTAAAGGTTAAAACATACCGTTTCAGGTGGTTGCAGAAATTTATTACGGCATATACTACGGCATGAACATAAAAGGGCTTACAGTGGTTGGCTGTAAGCCCTTGTTTTTATTGGCGTCCCCGAGTCGATTCGAACGACCGGCCCCTTCCTTAGGAGTTAATGAATTACGGTGTCCCATGATGCTCCATGTTGTTCCCCTACCCCCTAGCAATACAGTATATCTAATTGATACATAAATATTTTTATGATATAAGTATCCCATGATGTTCCATGTTCACACGTCAGTTGCCAGCACAATAACGGCAACAAAACGGCAACAAAATTGGGGAGATTTATGGCTGACACAATCACGGATATGTTTGTACGGAACCTCAAACCCAATGTCAAGGAGTACACGAGGCGTGAAAAGGGTGGCTTTGGAATCAGGGTGCTACCCTCCGGTCGCAAGGTTTTCTTTTTTCTGTATAGAATCGACGGTACACGGCGTTTTTTGAATCTTGGGGACTATCCAGGAATTAGCTTAAAGGATGCCCGTAGAGATTATGAGGAAGCCAGGGCAAAGGTTATTGCATTAAAAGCAGGTCGCGCCGATGGTGTTGATCCGTTAGAGCTACGTAAAACAAAGCAACATGAGCGTGAAGAAAACCGCAAGGCTTTCACGATTTCTGATCTTGTGGATGAATACATTGATCGTCACGCCAAGCTATTAAAAAAATCTTGTCATGATGATGATCGACTACTTAATAAAGAGCTTGTGACTATCTGGGGCGACCGCAAGGCAGAGGAGATAATAAAGCGTGATATCGTCCTACT
>JBBQCU010000411.1:0-3820 GCA_038319065.1 Methylococcales bacterium | reverse complement strand
GATAAGCCTGTTTCTGTGCTAAAGAGAAGTCACTGGTCGCTTCATCAACGGAGGATGGCAATGTATGAATCAGACGGCCACCTTCAATTTTAGTAAAACAATTGTTACAACTATCATAAGATTTGCATAAACATCCAGTCGATTGAAAGTCGCTATTCATTTTTTTAATAAACATCTGAAAAAAAACCGGTGGCAGTTGTTTTTGTTTGTTGCCAAGATAAATCGCTGCCGCATGGCCAGCTTCATGGATAGCGGTTTTCCTGCTGAGTTCGGCATGGTTTATCGAGTAAAAATCGTTTGATGTATGACTGCGTTTCATAATAACCTCGGTTAAAAAAAAGTGCGGAGCAACTATGTAGTCCGCACTATCGAGAGGAAGGATGGTTAACTGATGTTGCTTAGAGCACAACAACAAGTTGGGAAAAGTCTAATAACATAATTAGGTGTTGAAAATGTGGCATATTGACGCGCGGCAAAATGCCGCTAGTTTTGGTCTTATAATTGCTAGGTATCATTAATTTGTCCGGCATTTATTCCTCCAAAATTAGGCTATAAGCCAGCTACCCGTATAACATATCGGCTATTATATGTTATATCACTTATCCGAATGCGTCATATCACCTGCTTATCCTGAATAAATATAGATGAATAATTAATATTTGCCATACGATGATAGAAATTTTTCTAAATTAATAATATGAAAGCAAATATTAGCCGCTTATAGAAATCGATAAAAAACTAATAAATATACTTTGACAAAACAAGACAACCGGTCATATTATTTGCTTATGTCCAGAACATTAAAAAAACAAACCAATAGAGATAATCTTTTAAGCCAAGGTGTTACCTTACTTATGCAGCAGGGTTATCACGGCACGGGACTTAAAGAAATCCTGGATGCCGTACAAATTCCAAAAGGCTCTTTCTACAATTATTTTGGCAGCAAAGAAAACTTTGCTGCGGAAGTTATTCAGCACTATATAAATCCTTTCATAAATCAATTAAGCGACCACTTACAAAATTCAGACCATGACGCTTTAAGCGCTTTACAGCGATATTTCAGTGAACTGATTACAGAACTGGAGAAGGCAGAATTTAAAGGCGGTTGTTTACTGGGCAATTTAATGGGTGAAATCGGCGATACCAGTGATATTTGTCAAAAATCCTTGCAATCAGCAGTCCATCGTTATCGAAATTTATTGCAAACAGGTCTAAACAAGGCACAACAGGAAGGTACGGTTAGAATTGACAAATCAGCAGAAGACATGGCTGACCTATTAGTCAATATGTGGCAGGGCGCCTTATTAAGAATGAAGATTGAACAATCATCCACTCCTCTCAAACAATGTTGCGAAAATTTATTAGGTGATTTTTTTAAAGCCTAATGTTATTCTTTACAAGACGACCAGTCGTATTTTATATCAACCAGGAGACATTAACATGCCAAAGTATATTATCGAACGCGAAATTCCCGGCGCAGGTTCATTAACAGCTCAGGACCTGCAAGGCATATCGCAAAAATCATGCGGTATTCTTAATGACATGGGGCCCAAAATTCAGTGGGTAGAAAGCTATGTAACAGACGATAAAGTCTACTGCGTCTATATCGCACCCGATGAAGCGACCGTGAGGGCGCATGCTGAACAAGGCGGATTCCCAGCCAATCGTATTTCCCAAATTAGAACCATGATTGATCCGACGACTGCCGAAGGCTAAAAACTCTTACCAGTGGCGCGAGCCTTCTCTGAGCACTCGTGAACCCAAATAATTATACAGAGAGAGGATATGAGGATGAAAATAACTAACAAAAATTATAAGCCGCTAAATCGCTTAATAACCGCTTGCACGTTTGCCGCATCAACACTCGCGTTAACTGGCATAGGTATGACCACCGTACAAGCCGATGAAACTTGCCAATCCCCTTATATGGCTAAAATTGTCGGTCAAGAAGATTTTGTTTACGTTTGGACCTTGGGTGTAGAAGGTGTAGGCGATGAACAGGATAAATTGGTCACTGTCGACGTTAATCCAAAGTCACCCAATTACGGCAAGGTCATCCACAGTCTTTCAGTCGGAGGACGCAATGAAGCCCATCATTCCGGATATACCGATGATCGCCAGTACTTATGGGCGGGTTCCCTGGATACCAGCAAACTGTTTATTTTTGATGTTCACACCGATCCCGCCAAGCCCAAACTCACCAAAACTATCACCGATTTTGTAGCAAAAAGTGGCGGCGTAGTCGGCCCTCATACCACTTATGCTTTGCCCGGCCGCATGATCATTACCGGACTGTCTAATAACAAAGATCACGGTGGCCGTACCGCCGTCGTTGAATACACCAATGAAGGCGAATACATAGCCACGCACTGGACACCCACCGACAGCAATCTTGAAGGGGCCATTAAAACAGGAAAATTTGCCGACGGTTATGGTTATGACCTGCGCGTTCTGCCAAGACGCAACCTGATGTTAACTTCATCCTTTACGGGTTGGTCCAACTACATGATGGATTTCGGCAAAATGCTCGCCGACCCTGAAGCTATGAAGCGCTTTGGCAATACGGTTGTGCAATGGAATTTGCACACCAAGCAGCCAAAAAAGGTCTTTGATGTTCCCGGTGCACCGCTGGAAATCCGTTGCGCGTGGGGCGAGAACCATAACTATTGCTTTACCAGCACTGCCCTCACTTCAAAAATCTGGCTGATCTACGAAGACAAAGATGGTATATGGCAAGCCAAAGAAGTTGCTGACGTTGGTGATCCCAGCAAAATACCTTTACCTGTAGACATCTCCATACAAAGCGATGACAAAATGCTCTGGGTTAATACCTTTATGGACGGCAAAACCCGCGCCTTTGATATATCAGACCCATTCAAACCGAAACAAGTATTTGAGCAAAAAATCGGCGCACAGGTCAACATGGTGTCATCCAGTTGGGATGGCAAAAGGCTTTATTATACCTCATCGCTCCTGGCCAACTGGGATAAAAAAGGTGCTGATAATGAGCAATTTTTAAAAGCTTATAACTGGGATGGCAAGCAATTGAAAGAACAGTTTGCGATAGACTTTACCAAAGAAAAACTGGGCCGTGCGCATCAAATGGTCCTGAATGCTTATTCGCTTTATAGTGCAAACGAACCAGCCGCATCGGAAAACCAGTTGTCAAAACTGGATTTGAAATAGTACGCTGAATGGTCGAGACAAAATTAGCAACAACCGGAAAAGGAACATTATGAATAAGCCGATTGTTGACTTCTATTCGGGAAAAACAAAAGATTCATCCGGGCGAACTCTCATGGAAATCCACGCATGGGGCTATAACGAACTGGAAAAGATACACGACTACATCCAATGGCTGTTTCCGCTACCCGAACCCAGTCAGCATAATCCACTTGCTCCCGTCCTTGACGCCGAACAAATCGCCATATTTCAAGCAGATGCCGGACTACGCGCACAGTTACTGGCATCGTTTGACAAGATGCTGGGATTCTATGGATTCGAACGCAACAACAAGATAATCACCCGGTCGAATAGATGGGAAGCGCGAAGTCACAATTGGTTGAAACCTGGCAATCATAATCACTTACGGTTCACACGTATTTTGAGGTCTTTGTCCATACTTGGACTAAAGGACCATGCGCAAGCGCTCCTTGAAGTGCTTGATAGGGTATTTGCCGAGCAATCGGATGCAATTTCCGGCACAACCATGAAATATTGGAAACGTGCATTACTTGAGTCTTGAGACGGAACTGTTACCCTGCAAAGCTCCGTTATGATCACAGAACTCCCTACCACAGCCATTGCTCATGCGATTCAG
>JBBQCU010000410.1:0-3821 GCA_038319065.1 Methylococcales bacterium | reverse complement strand
GATAGCCATGATCATGAATATCATAGTTATACCAGGTCTCAAAATCCAAAACACTCTCATTACCCATCGACTCGTTCAGATAAAAACAATTATCGCCAACACCCATCAAGGGGAGGATGACTTGATTGAACAGAAAAATTTGCTCAGGCGTGCATTTGTCTTCGAACTCCTTGTCGTTTTTTCTTACCGTAATATCAAATAATGTTTTGTATAGATGATTTCTGATTATTTGATATTCCTCTTTTGGAATAGCTTGTCCGTACTTTTCTTGATGGGCTTTGTCCCATGAAAAATAATCAGGATTAGCTTTTATGATGGCTTGTCTAAGTTCTGGTCTCATTGGTCTTCCCGGATAATTGTCAATTTGATTGAACTAACTGAGGTATGATTTAGTTAATCCGGTAAGTTTCCGAATTGTTACGGACGCTTACGGCCAATAGTTGACCGTGAGCAGAGTATCATAGCCGGTTGTTTTGAAAAATGAATTACATTCTTACGTGTTTTTTCAAAAAATTTCGCAGGCGCTTGGCGCTCAGTCTAATGCAGATGGATTTGGTTATCCTGGACGAGTTGGGCTATTTGCCCTTTTCACAAGCCGGCGGCGCATTGCTATTCTATTTGCTCTCAAGGCTTTACGAACGAACCAGCGTCATTATCATGACCAATTTGACGTTTTCAGAATGGAGTAGCGTGTTTATCGATGCCAAACTGACCACGGCGCTATTGGATCGCCTGACTCATCATTGCCATATCATCGAAACCGGTAATGAATCATTCAGATTTAAGCAAAGCAGCGCCAAGGCCAGAGAACGTATCAAGTCCAGAGAGTCGTCTTTATATGGATCGCTAACCTCAGAAACAGCAAAGGTTGATACCCAAGAATAGGATGATTCTTTCTCTATTTATTGAATTTAAAAATGACAGCTCAATAAACAAGGGGGTTAAAAACTGACTTAGTCTGGTCGACTATTCCAATGCTGTATAGTACGCTATACAGCAATTTCCCCTGGTCAATTTTCAATCGGTACGGGTGGTCAGTTTTCAATCGGCGCCAACATTAGTAGAAACCGAAGAAAAATTTTCATTTCAAAGACATATCGCCTACATTTTGCCGAATCAGGAAATATTAAATTCAAATTTCCTTATGGAGTGGATGAACAGTAAAAGTATTAGGGAATATGCAGATAAAGCTGCTTTAGGAAATGCCCAAAAAACTATTACATTGGGTGAGCTTCGTAAGTTTCCTTTGTTAATTCCTAGTAAAGATGAACAAGCAAAAATAGTGCAATGTCTATCTAAACAAAATACAGTCATTGATCAATACTGTATGGCATTAGACAAACTAAGAAATACAAAAACCGGCCTCATGCATGACCTCCTCACCGGCAAAGTCCGCGTGACCGACACCAAAAACACAACCTTAACCCTGGAGTCTTTATGAACGCTATTGAATTAGATGCTATTGCCCACGATGGCAAAGTCATTGTCAGCATTCCCGAAGCTTACCGTGAACAATGGAATGACAAAGCGGTACGGGTGATTATCCTGGCTTCGGATGAACCCACTGACAAACCTAAAACATCGCTGCTATCCTCATTAAAGCAAATCAAAATATCAGGGCCGGAAGATTTTTCGGAAAATCTGACCGCGTTATGATGACGCTGGATTGGATTAAGCACTGCGTAACGGCGCAACGTTACCGATATTCTCGTCACGGCGACAAGGAACGGCAAAACGATGCGTTGACATTGAGCGATGTAGAGCAAGCGCTGTTAAATGGCCGTCTGATTGAGCACTATGCGGATAGCGGACGCGGCGAGAGTTGTCTACTGGCCGGTTTTACCGATGCCGGGAAACCGGTGCATGTGGTTTGTGGCGGTATGGGTGAATACCTGGTGATTATTACCGTCTATATTCCTACCCCCCCAAAATTTATTAATCCTTATGAGCGAGGCAGCAAAACATGACCGAGCAATGCGTTTTTTGTGGCAATAAAAACCTCACCGCCAAAATGACCCGTTATCTTTATCAATGCCAGGACGATATGCTGTTAGTGGAGCAGGTGCCATGCATTGAGTGTGATTTTTGTGGTGAACAATATTTTGACATTCAGGTATTAAAAAAAATCGAAGCCGATCACAACGACATCAACGCACATCGCAAGCAACCCAGCCGATTTATTCGGGTTGCCGTGGAGGAATTCCATCCCGCAGAATCGCCAGCATTATAAAATCCGTTTATGGCATACCAGGATAAAATCCCGCCACATATCAAACTCGACGAACGTAATCACGTCGAAAAGCCCTTATTGGATCAGCTTGCCGGTTTGGGTTGGGACGTATTCGATCTGGACGCCAAGCAATCGCCAAAAGACACGGGGCGCGACAATTTTTCCGAAGTGGTCATGGGATCGGTATTACGTGAACAGTTAAAGATTATTAATCCATGGTTGGACACTGATCAAATCGAGGAAGTAGTCAAACAACTCACTGCAAATTTTCCGGGTAATAACTTGCTGGAAAATAATCGCCATACGCTCAAATTGCTCTTGGAAAACACCAGTGTCTCGGAGAACCGTATAACCGGTGAGAAAAGCCCAACGGTGCGATTTATCGACTTTGAACAGCATAAAAATAACCGCTTTATCGCCGTCTGCCAAGTCAAGGTGCGCGTTCTGGGCACGGAGAACCATGTCATTCCCGATATCGTGCTGTTCCTGAACGGTTTACCGGTGGTAGTGATCGAGTGCAAATCACCGAAAGTGAAAGAACCAATTCCTGAAGCCATTGACCAGATGTTGCGCTACAGCGAACAACGGGGAGCCAAGGGTGAAGGCAGTTCGCCATTGTTTTTCTATAATCAATTTGTGATAGCTACCTGCCGTAACGAGGCAAAATTCGGCACCATCACCACGCATAGCGAGAAGCATTTTTATCGCAGGCCTGATCCATTCCCGCGCTCGATTGAAGATTTGGATCATGGCAGCGGTGCGCCCAACGATCAACAGCGGTTGGTGGCGGGTATGCTGGATAAGCAAAACCTGCTGGATATTATTCGCACCTTTACTCTTTTTTCGACATCGGACAAAGGCGAGTTAATCAAAATAGTGGGGCGCTATCAACAATTCAGAGCGGTAAAACTGGCGACCAAGGGCTTACTGGAAGGCACTACACCCCGGCAACGTAGCGGTATTATTTGGCATACCCAAGGTTCGGGTAAATCACTGACCATGATGTTCATGGTGCGGGAGATGTACCGTCATGCCAGCCTGTCTAAATGGAAAGTGGTGTTTGTCACTGATCGCACCCAACTGGAACAACAATTGGGGGAAACCGGGCAGAGTATTGGTTTTACCGTAAAAGTAGCGGACAGTGTTGTTAAATTAAAAGAACTACTACGCAGTGATTCATCAGATTTAGTGATGGCGATGATTCACAAATTCCGGGAAACCGACTTGACCGAAACCTTTCCGGAACTGAATAAAAGCCCGCATATTCTGGTAATGACCGATGAGGCGCATCGTTCGCAATATTCTGTATTGGGTGCGAATCTTGATAAAGCCATTCCAAATGCAGCCAGGATTGGCTACACCGGCACGCCCATCGATAAAACCGAACGGGTATTCGGCGATTACATTGACAAGTACACCATGCGTCAGGCCATTGAAGACAAAGTGACACTGGAAATTGTGGCTTCCCACTTAAGCCGGGACATTTAATAATTTCAAAGGGTTACGAATTGCACGATTCCTGCTCTTTCGAGCAAGCGGAAGCTCGCCCATTTGTCCGAGTACCCAGGAAAACAAATCCGGGTGTCCGGTT
>JBBQCU010000409.1:0-3845 GCA_038319065.1 Methylococcales bacterium | reverse complement strand
ACCGCGTCCAGGCAAGGTAACGTCAATACGCTCACCGGCTAGTCTTGCGGCTAACGCGACATTTCCCAACTGCTCTTTGCAGGATTCAAGTTGTTGCTGAAATTGATCTTTAGCCTGGTTGATTATTTGGCCAACAGTTCGCCGCTGCTCGGGATCAAGGCTGCCAAGTTCTTTCATTTGCAGGGTAAATAATCCTTTTTTACCAAGATAATGGACTCGAACCTGGTCGAGTTGACTAAGGTCTTTTACTGCTGCAAGCTCTTGTAATGCCTGCGCGAGAATCTCTTCAAGGGTAGCCGACACTGCTCTGCTCGCTTTAAGTTAGGGGGGTTAAACAGGGTTTCAGGATCAAAATCCTGAACCACCCGTTTCTTGAAAAGACACGGATGGTATCATAAGATGCCTCAGTAAAGAGGCCCCGTGCCCTTATTAAGGTTGACTTTGATTGGCTTTAGCAATTTCTGCTATTTTGCCAAAGGATTCAATATCACGCACTGCAATGTCGGCCAAAACCTTACGGTCTATTGCTACATTGGCTTTTGTCAAGCCGTTGATCAAGCGGCTATAGGATATTCCATACATGCGTGCAGCTGCATTAATACGGACAATCCACAAGGCGCGGAATTGACGTTTTCTTTGTTTGCGGTCGCGGTATGCATATTGACCCGCTTTGATTACCGCTTGTTTAGCAACACGATAAACCCGGCTACGTGCGCCATAGTAACCTTTCGCTTGCTTTAAAATTTTCTTATGTCTTGCTCTGGCTGTTACGCCGCGTTTAACTCTAGGCATAGTTATTCTCCTCCATTAACTGTAAGGCATCATACGTGCAGCCATGCGCACATCTGAAGGATGAATAGTTGCCGGTGAGCGTAATTGTCTTTTTCTTTTAGTCGACTTCTTGGTCAAAATATGACGGCGATGTGACTGTCCACACTTAAAACCGCCATTGCCTGTGCGTCTAAAACGTTTGGCAGCACCACGGTTAGTTTTTATCTTTGGCATTTGTTTGCTCCAGTAATATAAAAATAAAAAATCCCTGAGAA
The DNA here is from genome assembly GCA_038319065.1 of Methylococcales bacterium. GTDB lineage: Bacteria > Pseudomonadota > Gammaproteobacteria > Methylococcales > Methylomonadaceae > Methylobacter_C. The sequence goes on along the minus strand of JBBQCU010000409.1, from coordinate 2,799 downwards.
ATAACCCAGCAAGGCAAAATGCACGGCCCTGAAGAATTACTAGCATCATAAGTGATGCGTTTAGCAGCTAATCCTGCGCTACTTGTTGTAGAGAAAAAATGAAGCGCCTCTACCGTTATTTTTTCTTTTTCGGCGACATAACCATAATCATCTGCCGGCCTTCCATTTTCGGAAACTGCTCGACAATGGCTAATTCTTCCAAATCATTTTCGATACGCTTCAACAGATCCATACCGATTTCTCGATGCGCCATTTCGCGCCCGCGGTAGCGTACAGTGATTTTTGTTTTATCGCCGTCATTAAGGAACTTGATTAAACTTCTTAGTTTAACCTGGTAATCCCCTTCGTCAGTGCCAGGCCTGAATTTAATTTCCTTGACCTGTATTTGCTTTTGTTTCTTTTTGGCAACTTGAAGTTTTTTGTTGAGTTCAAACTGGTATTTGCCATAGTTCATTATCTTGCAAACCGGAGGATCCGCGTTTGGCGATATTTCTACTAAATCCAAGTCTGCCGCATAAGCAATCTGTTTGGCTTCATCCAGCGAGATAATACCTAATGCTTCACCTTCAGCGCCCGTAACCCTCACTCGCCTTGCAGTGATTGCGTCATTCAGGCGTGTTTCATCTTTTTTAGCAGCGATACCATAATCCTCCAAAAATACAATTATTTTCTATCCGCAATCTCTTGCTTTAACCTTTCAGTAAACTCACTGATTGACAGACTACCTAAATCTTCACCTTTTTGCGTGCGTACCGTAATGGTTTGATCTTCTAATTCTTTGTCACCAATAATTACAAGATACGGAACACGCTGCATGGAATGCTCGCGGATTTTAAACCCGATCTTCTCATTTCTCAAGTCAATTTTTACCCGGATGCCTTGTTGCTCCAGTCCTTTCATGATTTGAGATGCATAGTCTGCATGGCGATCAGCGATATCAAGCACCATGACTTGCACGGGAGATAGCCAAACAGGAAAGGTTCCTGCGTATTGTTCGATCAAAATACCAATAAACCGCTCCAGCGAGCCCAGTATGGCTCTATGCAGCATAACCGGGACCTGCTTTGAACCGTCCTCGGCGATATAGCTTGCGCCCAATCGTCCCGGCATGGAAAAATCCACCTGAATCGTGCCGCATTGCCAGACCCGTCCGATACAGTCTTTTAGTGAAAATTCAATTTTAGGTCCGTAAAAAGCACCTTCACCCGGTTGTAAATCCCACTTTAAACCTTTGTTATTGAGCGCCAGTTCCAGGGCAGTTTCTGCCTTGTCCCATACCGAATCATCCCCCACCCTGTTTTCAGGGCGTGTTGATAACTTTATTATGACTTCTTCAAAGCCAAAGTCCTTGTAAACAGCGAACAGCATATCAATAAAAGTCGATACTTCATCCTGAATCTGTGCTTCCGTACAAAAGATATGCGCATCATCCTGGACAAAGTTCCTGACTCTCATCAATCCATGCAGCGTTCCTGATGGCTCATTACGGTGACAGGAGCCAAATTCCGCCAAACGAATAGGCAAATCACGATAACTTTTAATCCCCTGGTTATAAATTTGCACATGACAAGGACAATTCATCGGCTTGATCGCATAATCCCGATTTTCCGAATGCGTCGTAAAAATCATGGCACCGAATTTATCCCAGTGCCCTGATTTTTCCCATAACGAGCGATCTACAACCTGTGGCGTTTTAACTTCGCCGTAACCATTTACGCGTAACTTTTCACGTATATATTGCTCGATCTGCTGATAGATAATCCAGCCTTTCTCGTGCCAAAACACCATACCCGGCGCTTCTTCCTGGGTATGAAACAAATTCAGTGTTTTTGCCAGCTTGCGGTGATCGCGCTTTTCCGCTTCTTCCAAGCGATGCAAAAAAGCCTGTAAATCCTTTTTATCGGCCCAGGCCGTGCCATAGATGCGCTGCAACATTTCATTTTCAGAGTTGCCGCGCCAATAAGCACCGGCAATCTTCATCAGTTTAAATGCGCTTAATTTGCCGGTACTGGGCACATGGGGACCCCGGCATAAATCCGTAAAACCGCCTTGCTGATATAAGGATAAATCCTGATCCGCAGGAATGGACTCGATAATCTCAGCTTTATAGTTCTCGCCGTGATCTCTGAAAAACTTTACAGCGGCATCCCTGGTTAATACCGAACGGCTAATCGCATAATCTTCAGCAGCCAGTTGCTGCATTTTTGCCTCAATAGCTGTCAGATCATCGGGTGTAAACGGTCTTTGATAGGCAAAGTCATAATAAAAGCCATTTTCAATAACCGGACCAATGGTCACTTGCGCGTCGGGAAATAATTGTTTGACCGCCTGAGCCAATAGATGCGCCGTTGAATGACGGATTACGTTGACACCGGCTTCATCTTTTGCGGTAACGATTTGCAGTTTAGCATCTTGATCAATCAATGTACCGGCATCAACCAGAACATCATTAACCCGGCCCGCCAAAGTTGCCTTGGCTAATCCTGAACCTATCGATCGAGCAACATCCATCACTGTCACAGCGCGGTCAAACTCACGGCTAGAGCCATCAGGAAGGGTAATTACAGGCATTGTTATACTTTTTGTTTGCTACAATAAAAAAAGCACCGCTTGAGCAGTGCTTTAATGTCTGGTAGGCACGATTGGACTCGAACCAACGACCCCCACCATGTCAAGGTGGTGCTCTAACCAACTGAGCTACGCGCCTGAAGTCTATTTAACTTCAAGAGCTAAACATTATACCAATAGATTTTGCTTACGCAACCCTTAAATAGACAGTTGATTCTATTATCACCGACT
>JBBQCU010000408.1:0-3845 GCA_038319065.1 Methylococcales bacterium | reverse complement strand
GCTTAATGAGGGAGTGAAAAAACATGTTTTTTCACTCCCTCATTAAGCAAAAACAATGGGTTACAAAAATACAAAATCTAATTTTGAGTGTTTTTCGGAATTCTTTCACAGTCTCCGGAGCTTGGGAACCAGGGAAGAATTTCTACGCTTGGCTATTTAGATAATCTTCATAATTGCCATTAAAATCAACGATGCCCGTTGGCGTTAATTCGATAATCCGTGTCGCCAGGGATGAGACAAATTCCCGGTCATGGCTGACATAAATCAGGGTGCCGGGGTAATTTTCCAGCGCGGTATTCAGCGATTCAATGGATTCCATATCGAGATGGTTGGTGGGTTCGTCCATCACCATGATGTTGTTTTTTTGCAGTATGAGTTTTCCGAACAGCATACGTCCCTGTTCTCCACCCGAGATGACTTTAACGGATTTATAAATCTCATCGTTTGAAAACAATAATCGACCCAGCGTGCCGCGTATGGTTTGATCGTCGTCGGTTTCTTTACGCCATTGCCCCATCCATTCGATCAGCGATATATTTTCGGCGAAGTCTTCGGCATGATCCTGGGCAAAGTAGCCGACTTCAGCATTTTCTGACCATTTAATTGTTCCGGTATCGGCTATTAAATCCCTGACTAACGTGCGTAATAAGGTCGATTTACCAATGCCGTTGGGACCTATGACCGCAACGCGCTCACCGACGGCAATCATCAGGTTCAGGTTTTGAAACAAGGGTGGTTGTCCGCCATAGCCTTTACTTAAGCCTTCGACTTCCAGTGCCAAGCGGTGCAGTTTTTTGCTTTGATCAAAACGGATAAACGGATTAACCCGGCTGGAGGGTTTGACTTCATCCAGTTTGATTTTATCCAATTGCTTGGCGCGTGAAGTGGCTTGTTTGGCCTTGGAAGCATTCGCGGAGAAGCGGCTGACGAAGGTTTGCAGTTCGGCAATCTGGGCTTTTTTCTTGGCGTTTCCCGCCAGCAGACGGGCGCGCACTTCTGTCACCGCCGTCATGTATTCGTCATAGTTGCCGGGATAAACACGCAACTCGCCATAATCCATATCCGCCATGTGCGTACAGACGCTGTTTAAAAAGTGGCGGTCATGCGAGATGATGATCATGGTGCAGTTGCGCTGGTTCAGTATGTCTTCAAGCCAGCGTATGGTGTTGATGTCCAGGTTGTTGGTTGGTTCATCCAGTAACATGATGTCGGGATTGGCAAATAACGCTTGCGCCAGCAATACACGCAGTTTCCAGCCGAGAGCAACGGCACTCATCAAGCCGCTGTGTTGTTCCAGTGGAATATCCAGTCCCAGCAGTATTTCACCCGCGCGAGATTCGGCGGTATAGCCATTGTATTCGGCGAACACCGCTTCAAGCTCGGCGGCGTGCATGTAGTCGTCCTCGGAAGCTTCCAAGTTGGCGTAGATGGCGTCGCGCTCGGACATGGCCGCCCACATCTCGGCGTGTCCCATCATCACTACGTCCAGCACACGCTGGTCTTCATAGGCGAATTGGTCCTGCCGCAAATTTCCGAGCCGCTCATTCGGACTGATGCTGACATTGCCGGCTGACGGCTCCAAATCGCCGCTTAATATTTTCATGAAGGTCGATTTGCCGCAGCCGTTTGCGCCGATCAGGCCGTAACGGTTGCCGTCGCCAAATTTGACAGAGACGTTTTCAAACAGGGGTTTAGCCCCAAATTGCATGGTAATGTTTGCTGTAGAGATCAAGGTATTGTTCCGAAGGGTAAAAAATTATATTCAGCACGAAGGACACGAAGATAAATTACTCTTTGTGTCCTTCGTGGTAAATGTTAAGGAATGTGCAATAAATAACTTCAACATCTTACTCCCTCTCCCTCCGGGAGAGGGCTGGGGAGAGGGAATATAATGCCCGGGTTATTTCGTGCACATGCCTAAGCGAGCCAAATATCAGGCTCAACGTGTGCTGTTTGTTGGTCGTCACTGACCCAGATCTGTCCATCCTGTAGGCTGATTTGTAATTGCATGGAGCGTTTTACCAGCTGAGCGAGTTGATCGGTTGCCGGTTTAGGCAAGTTAATGACTGACAAATTACTAAAGCGTTCCAGTTTGGGTTGTATTTGTTTCCACCAGGCAGTATTGCGTCCGCCATAGGTGTATATGATAACTTTAGCTGCCCGGCTGGATGCTTTGCGTATACGTTTTTCATCAGGCATGCCGACTTCAATCCATAGTTCAATATCATCGGTTAGGCTAAGCTGCCAGAGATCAGGCTCATCATCTGTACTGAGGCCTTTGCAGAATTGCAGGTGTTCATGGGCATTCAGCACGAAAGCCAGCAGGCGCACCATCATGCGCTCTTCGGTTTCAGAAGGGTGCAATGCGATAGTCAGGTTATGTGGCTGGTAATAGCCTCTGTCCATGTCGGCAATCTGACAGTCTACTTTATAGATGGTTGACTTAAGCGCCATTGAATGTGTTTACTTATGAGTTAGGCAGTCTATTTTATCAGGTTTTAGAGCCGGAGTATTTTGTCTCTAAGCGTCAAGGAGAAATTACCCGAGAAAATGTAACGAGAGACTAATTTCGGGTACTATATGTCTTAATTAGAAATAAATATTCAGGCCGATAATGATTTTAAGTGTTTCGTGGCAAACTTTATTTTCAATATACAGAATAAAATTTAGGAGAATACATGCTTAATAAAGTGATGTTAATAGGAAGGCTAGGCGCCGACCCTGAGGTTCGTTTCTTACCGAGTGGCGGCTCTGTAGCAACGATTCGTCTGGCGACTTCCAGGCGCTGGAAAGATAAGCAAACGGGTGAACGAAAAGAAGAAACCGAATGGCATAGGGTGGTATTTTTTAGTCGTCTGGCTGAAATTGCCGGTGAATATTTAAAAAAAGGCAGTCAAGTGTATGTTGAAGGCCGCATCCGTACACAGAAATGGCAAGGGCAGGACGGACAGGACCGCTACACTACCGAAATCGTTGCCGACTCCATGAACATGCTGGACAGTCGTAGCGGCGGCACCACGGAGTTTAGCGGTGATCAAACGCCTGCGGGATACTCTGCCCCATCATCGAAGCCTGCATACCAGCCGGCGCAGCAAAATAATTCCGGATCCATGCCTCCCTCACCTCCCGCTTATGATGATTTTGATGACGACATACCGTTCTGAAAGAACATCTTTCAAGTTTTAGGATCGGATTCAATCTTGTTTGTATCCATATGCCGTGGAATATCAAGGGCTGATCTAACCTGATAGAAAGTCCACAATATCTTTACAACCAGAACGGATGGCATTTCATTTCAGAAGTAAATCCATTCCAGTAGACCATCCGGATTAACTAGAGCTATCTTACAAACACATGCTAATTAAACGACTTTTTTTAATTTTTTCACTTTCTTCTTTCCTTGCCGGTTGCTCTGAATTTTTTGGTACCCAGCCTCCTGCACCTGTGTATGGAGGCGGGTCAACCGTTTACAATAAAACAACAGCTCCCTTGCCGAAGCCACAAGCGCCCAAGCCAGTAATTCTTGAGCCTTTAGATCAAGGCTCTTCCGAGATAGTGAAAACCAAACCGTTAAAGGAGTTTGTTCCAAAAACAACGCCGATAGAGCGGATAGAAAAGTTAACGCCTGAACCTTTAACGCCAGAACAAGAACAACAAGCTCAAGAATCTTTGGCACCAGATCAAGGGTTTTCACCACCAAATCAAGAGCCTGCAACACCGAACCCAGCTCAGGAATCAGTGGACTCTGCACCAAAACAAGAGTTTGTGCCTGCACCGCCGCCCCCACCGCCTCCACCGCCTCCACCGCCACCGCCTTTTGAACCTTTAGAAACTTTTGCACCTTT
>JBBQCU010000407.1:0-3853 GCA_038319065.1 Methylococcales bacterium | reverse complement strand
GTTTTTACTATCCCATCAGGCAGTCAATACATATAGGCCTTGGACTGTTCTTGGGGGCATGTGTCGCGCTAACACCCATCCGTGTTTGGGAAAAAGCGGGGCCATGGTTGTTTATTGGAGGTTTACTCTTATTGGTGATTGTTCTGGTGCCAGGCCTTGGGGTAAAGGTTAACGGCAGTACACGCTGGTTGTCCATTGGCGGCATGAGAATACAGGTATCAGAAGTGGTTAAGTATTTTGCTGTCATTTATATGGCAGGTTATGTAACCCGGCATCAGCAATCAATACGAGAATCAGCTTTCGGTTTGATTAAACCTTTAATTTTGTTTTCAGTGGCCAGTTTATTGTTGTTAATGGAGCCTGATTTCGGTTCAGCCGTGGTGATATTGATTATTGCTATGGGCATTATGTTTTTAGCAGGAGCACGATTATCGCAATTCATAATGCTGTTATCGTTAGTGGCGTCTTTGGCAGTGTTGCTGGTGTACTTTGAGCCTTATCGCATGAAGCGTGTAACCAGCTTTACCAATCCCTGGGCTGATCCAAAAGACACCGGCTATCAATTAGTCCATGCACTTATATCATTCGGACGTGGGGAATGGTCGGGTGTGGGTTTGGGTAGTGGCATACAAAAACTATTTTATTTACCTGAAGCACATACCGATTTTTTATTTTCAGTTATCTGTGAGGAGTTGGGGCTATTGGGAGTGCTTACTGTCATCGTCTTATTTTCATTATTAATATGGCGCACTTTTGAGATAGGTATCGCAGCAGATAAAGCAGGAGAACGCTTTTCCGCATTTATTGCCTATGGTTTGGGGATCTGGTTTGGTTTTCAATCATTCGTCAATATGGGCGTTAATATGGGAATTTTGCCAACGAAAGGATTGACTTTGCCATTAATGAGTTACGGCGGCGGCAGTATGATGATTATATGTTGCGCAGTTGCTTTGTTATTCCGTGTTCAAAGCGAAGTTGCCGAGATAAATGCGAACACTCCCAAAGAAAGGTCGAAATGGATAAGCGTATAGTGATCATGGCTGGCGGAACCGGTGGACATGTGTTCCCGGCACTGGCGGTTGCTGAATTTTTAATGGAGAAAGGATGGAAGGTAAGCTGGTTGGGTACAAAGAAAGGACTGGAAAGCCGGGTGATTCCGGAAAATGGTATTGAAATTGACTGGTTGTCCGTTGCAGGTGTGCGGGGTAAAGGATTAACGGCGAAGATAACGGCAGTTTTTATGTTGTTCAAAGCCTGTTTACAGGCTATGAAAATATTGCGCAAGCGTAAACCTGATGTGGTGCTGGGCATGGGTGGATTTGTTGCCGGCCCTGGTGGATTGATGGCGAAACTATTAGGGTTTCCCCTGATAATCCATGAGCAAAACCGGATTCCAGGTACGACTAATCGTCTGCTCGCACGGATGGCCAATCACGTATTAGAGGCGTTCCCCGGCAGTTTTACCGGGAAAATAAAAGCCAAATGTACTGGAAACCCGTTAAGAAAACGATTTCTTTCTGCGTTGAAAAATGGACGTCAGCAGTCTGAAAAAGGAGTCAGGATATTGATTTTTGGTGGTAGTCAGGGCGCTCAAATATTGAATGAAATTGTGCCTGAAGCAATTGCCGAATATCAAAAGTCAGGTTTGGCACCACAATCGGTTTATATAAAGCATCAAACAGGTGCCGCCATGTTGTCCCAAGTCGAAAGCCGATACAAGGCCTTGGGGATTAAAGCGGAAACGAATGCTTTTATTGAGGATATGACCGCGGCTTATCAATGGGCTGATTTGGTGATTTGTAGGGCGGGAGCCATGACTGTGAGTGAAGTTGCAGCAATGGGTGCCCCCGCTATTTTTATACCACTGCCGGGGGCTATTGATGATCACCAGACAGCAAATGCACGCTATTTAACCGATGCCGGTGCAGGACTGCTATTGATGCAAAACGATTTGAATCCGGTAACACTGGCAGAGCAGATAACCAAGGCGCTGAAACAATTGGAGGTTATGAGCGTTGCGGCACAGCATTGTGCACGTCTTGATGCAACTGCAGTTGTTGCAAATTATTGTATCGCTGAGGCGGGATTATGAAGTTTTCAAATAGTGAGCACATCGCGTCTACATTAGGCAATATCGAGCGTATACATTTTGTGGGAATTGGCGGTTCGGGCATGAGCGGCATAGCCGAAGTTTTAACGAACCTGGGTTATAAAGTTTCGGGTTCCGATATCAAAGAAAGCGCGGTCACGCAAAGACTCGCAGATTTGGGTGTGACGGTTACTATCGGACACAAGCGGGAAAATGTCACGAACGCCGATGTGGTAGTGGCGTCAAGTGCAATAGACCGCAATAATGAAGAAATTGACCAGGCGTATTTGAATAGAATCCCGGTTATTCCGCGGGCAGAGATGCTGGCTGAGTTGATGCGCTTTCGATTTGGTATTGCCGTCGCCGGTACGCATGGCAAAACGACTACGACCAGTTTGATAGCCAGTATGCTGGCTGAGGGAGGACTTGATCCAACTTTTGTTATTGGCGGCCGTTTAAATAGCGCAGGAAGTAATGCCAAATTAGGTTTAGGAAATTATCTAGTTGCTGAAGCTGATGAAAGTGATGCGTCGTTTTTATATCTCCAGCCCCTGATGGCAGTGGTCACCAACATAGACCAGGATCACATGGAAACTTACCAGAACAATTATCAGCGATTAAAAGAAACGTTTGTAGAGTTTTTACATCACTTGCCATTTTATGGTTTGGCGGTGGTGTGTCTGGATGATGAAGGCGTCAGGGAAATTTTGCCCGAAATATCCAAACCGGTAATAACCTACGGGGTTCATGAAGATGCTGATATTCGTGCGTTAGCTATTAAACAGGAAGGTATGCAAACAGCTTTTAGCGTAATTCGCCGAGGTGATTATGCGCCGTTACAAGTGACGCTAAACATGCCGGGTTGGCATAACATGCTCAATTCACTTGCTGCTATTGCTGTCGCTAGCAAGCTGTCTGTTGCTGATGACGCCATCGTTAAAAGTCTGGGCGCGTTTAAGGGCGTAGGCAGACGCTTTCAGATTCAAGGAGACATAGCAATTGAGGGTGGCAAGCTCACCTTGGTTGATGATTACGGACATCATCCGCGAGAAATTGCCGCAACCCTGGAGGCATTGCGCCAAGCGTGGCCGGACCGGCGTTCAGTCATTATTTTTCAGCCGCACAGATATACGCGGACCCGCGATTTATTTGAAGATTTTGTACAGATACTATCGACAGTGGATGTACTCATTCTGATGGATGTTTATCCGGCAGGAGAGGCGTTGATTGCAGGCGCGGACGGCAGGGCATTGAGCCGGGCAATTCGCATGCGTGGTCAAGTCGATCCGGTATTTGTTGATATGTGGCAAGAGTTGCCGAAAATATTGGCGGGCATAGTAGTGCCGGACGATGTGATCTTGACTATGGGAGCTGGTAATGTCGGGCAGATTGCTACCCAGTTACCTGAATTGTTGACTGAAGCGCTTAAGTGCCGGGTTATCTCACCAGTGACACGGACTGCATGAAAGGCAGATTGTTAAGCAATGAAAGACTGGCTAAATATACCAGTTGGCGTGTAGGCGGCCCTGCTGACCGGCTTTATATACCCTTTGACCGGCAGGATCTTTGTGAGTTTATAGCTGCCTTACCGGATTCCGAGCCAGTGTTTTGGTTGGGATTGGGTAGCAATTTATTAGTCAGGGATGGCGGCATGCGCGGCACGGTTATTAATACCAAGGGACGCCTGAAAGAAATGAAGCTTGCCGAAGATGGCTCGATTTATGTGGAAGCGGGTGTTCCTTGTGCCCATGTGGCCCGTTTTTG
>JBBQCU010000406.1:0-3862 GCA_038319065.1 Methylococcales bacterium | reverse complement strand
TTGGAAATCCAGCCTTTATCCAGCCAGGCTTTGGTTAAATCAGGGGCGTAATAGGCGCCGTTACCCAACAAGGTATGACAATTCATGCAGTTTTTGGCTTGCGTGGTTTTTTTACCCAAATCGACCAAATGCCGGGCTTCTTCTTCAGTGTATTCCTTGCCGAATAAAAACTCGTTTTTACCAATAACCGGCATGAATTTATGCAATTCCTTGTCATATTGGTAATCGATTTTTTTGTTAATGACGCTGTAAGCGGGTACCCGCTTGCTGCCCGCGCTGGTTTGACTTAATGAATCCATGGTCAATACCACCAGAATCAAGAATGATCCCGCTGTTACCCAGATTGCGGTTTTTTTCCAGAACGATTCCAAAGCACATAAGGGTGTTCCATTCATAGTTTGTCCTCTTTTGTTGTTGTAGATAAATTCTGGTCAGCATGTGTTTTAACACACAGGTGCCAAATGCCTATTGGTGCAAAAAAATAGCCGACCACCATCACCACGGAAATAATCAGCCAGTAGCCTTGAAACTGTGCTGCTCTTGTTAATTCAGCGACTGAGATTATCAGCACGGCATAAGAAACATAAACGGCAAATTTAATGCAAAAATTTGGATTCACTTTTGACCAGGCAAACAGTAAGGCGTAACTTGCCCCTGCCAGGATGATTAAAGCGGCTGAAAAAAACGTGATAAAGAAATCTTGTAATGCGACGGGTTCAATCATTAATGGCTCACTTGCTGATAAAGCTCAGGCTGTTCCGGGCCTTCAATAACCAGCTCAGCCAACGCGCCTTTATCAATAGCGCGTGACAAACTGTGGTCAACGAGCAAATATTTACCGGGTACCTCAGCGGTAAACTCAATCATAACCGCGGAACCAGGCGAGATTGTTGTAGTTTGGACGTCTTTCAGGGGCGGGTTGGTGATGGCGCCGTGTTGGTATAATTTATCGAAAACAACGCCAATGATATGGAAGTTGGCGGCAATATGTGATCCGACACCGACAAACAAGCGAATTTTTTCACCCACTTTTGCTTTTAAAGCCCGGTCGCCGCTGAGCGAGTTGACCCTGCCGTTAAACAGGAAATAGTCCGGCTGTTCCGCCAACAGCTTTTCTTTGCTGAGCGTTTGAAAGCCTTTAGCGCCGAATTTACCTGCCGTGTAAAAATCGCCCTGCTTAACATAAAACTCGCGGTCAACTTTTGCCAGACCTTCCGGTGCTCCACCAGGATCATGCCATACATTCCATTGGCAATATGCGAGGGCACATGCGGACTGGCACAATGGTAAACATAGATGCCGGGGTGCATGGCTTTAAAACGGAAGCTTTTCTCTTCACCCTGTCCAACTTGCATTAAAGGCGCGCCACCGCCAGGACCGGAGACGGCATGTAAATCAAGGGAATGCGCTGAATGTCCGGCGGCGGCATGTTCCCCCGAAGTGTGCTCATTGTGGCCTTGATGAGCGACTCCCGGTTTGCCGTGGCTTAAATGTATTTCTACCTGATCGCCTGCTCTGGCGCGAATAAACGGCCCCGGCACTTTGCCGTTATACGTCCAGTATTGATACGTCACTTCAGGCATCATTTCCGCGACCAGTTCTTCGGTGTAAAGATCGATGCGGACCAATTGCGGTTCCTTTCGATTAAGCGGCGGTGGCAAATCATCGGCATTGCGACCGATTTCATCAGTATCAATATTATGTGCTTCCGTTGATCCCGTAGGCATTGGCATATCATGATGCATTTCCTCGTCGGTGTGAGCCGCCATTTGTTCGGCTGACATCGCTTTATGCTTTGCTTTCTCGACTTGAAGAGTGTTGTATTTTTCCGCCATTGTCTTGTAATTGGCTTCATCCGAGCAGCCGATTATTGTGCTACTTAATGCTATCGAAAGTAATAGCAAAATTTGGGGTTTATTCATAATGTGGTTTCTAGTGAGAATAAATTTGTTAGGTTGGTAGAGCGATATATAAACCTAAAAAACGAGTAACTCTCCAGCGAATCCGAAAACCCTCAAATCACTGAGAGCATGCCCCCTCTCCTGATGGAGAGGGCTGGGGAGAGGAGAATTAAATACGTCCGGAATGACATCAACTATTTTTTCTCTGTGCCTTTGTGCCTCTGTACTGAAAAAATCAGCGCCTACGAACAACTTGATAAGGACGGGCGATATAGCCCAGCGGAACGCTCCACACATGTACCAATCGACTGAATGGGAAAACCAGAAATATCGTCATACCTAAAAACAAATGCAATTTAAAGATTATCCCGATGTTGCTGATTTGATCCGCAGCGCCACTGCGGAAAGTGACAATACGCTGCGCCCATTCCGAGAGCACTATCATATTGGCGCCGTCGCTGTGGTAAATCGATATAGGCAGGGTCAGCAGTCCCAGCGCCAACTGCACACCGATCAGCAACAGGATAAAAATATCCATGCGGCTACTGGTTGCGCGAATGCGGGTATCGGTTAAACGGCGGCGTATCAGTATATAGATACCTTTGGCACAAAGTCCGCCAAATACGCCCCCGGCAACAACAGCCAGTATTTGCTTAGCCGAAGTGGACAAGCCCAAACCGTAATAAATCGCCGGCGGTGTCAACAAGCCAACGAAATGCCCGACAAACAGCAACAATATGCCGATGTGAAATAGATTACTGCCCAGGCGCAATTCTTTCGCACGCAGCAATTGACTGGAGCCTGTGCGCCAGGTGTATTGATCGCGGTCATAACGGGCTATGCTGCCGATTAGAAATACGCTCATCGCGACATAAGGATAATAACCGAACAATAATGTATTGAGATAACTCACAATATGACTCCTTTAAAGAGAACGATTTTGCGATTTAAGAAACTGATCGCGCGACGTTATAGTGATTGGACTGACGCTCGCAGCCTTGGTCTGACAACTATCCCCTGCCCCCATAAAACTGACGGCTTCTTCTTCCCATATTTCATCCATGTGTACTAAAGTTTCATCCGGGGTTTCAGTGGCGGCCTGTTGACGAATCTCCGATATTCCCTCAGGTTCACCAGCAATACCTTCCAACGCTGCAAAAATCGACTGAAATTTACTGCCCCGTTCGGCTAAACGCGCGCCCAGCAAACTGATTACCGGCATGGCATCCTGTAATAATTTGACGGCTTCCGCTGGCTCCTGTTGCGATAGAAATTCCAGGAACAAAGGAATGTAATCGGGCAATTCATGCGTGGACATTTCAAAACCGTGGGTCTCATACATCTGCAATAGATTAACCATGGCTTGTCCCCGGTCACGTGATTCACCGTGTACATGTTCGAAAATATGCAGCGATACATAGCGTCCCCGGTCAAATAACCCCACATAATGTTCTTGTAAATCCAGTAAATCTGCGCCGCGATAAGAATTTAATAGTGTTAATACCCGTTTTTTATAGCCTTTCGGCAATAGCTTTTCCTGTTCAATAACCGCAGCCATTTCGTCCAGTGCAGTGAGAGTTTCGGCTTCCGGATAGCTTAGGAGTAGTGATAGAACTTTTAGTGTTAGCATGGTCTTTTCTCTGTATCGTACATTTCCAAAGGTGCGCATAGCGCACCCTACAAGGCTCCCCATTATTTTAAAGACTCGACTTTAATGGGAATCTTGATCGGAACACCCCCGCTGCTCCGCTGTGGCTTCTTGTTACCACCGAATAAATTGGTATCGCTGTTACCTGTTGAACAACCACTGCCGAAACTAAAGCCGCACCCACCCTGTTCACCGTAAGCATCGAAGGTAGAACTGGCATATTCACGGTGACTGGTCGGGATGACAAAACGATCCTCGTAATTGGCAATCGCCATGTACCGGTACATTTCCTCAACCTGGAGCTGGCTCAGAT
>JBBQCU010000405.1:0-3862 GCA_038319065.1 Methylococcales bacterium | reverse complement strand
AGTTATTGAGGGGCCTGAAATCGAAGATGATTATCATAACTTTGAAGCGCTCAATATTCCCAGCTCTCACCCTGCAAGAGCAATGCACGATACGTTTTATTTTGATGCCCATACGGTATTAAGAACGCATACCTCACCTGTGCAAATCAGAACAATGGAATCTGAAAAGCCGCCCTTAAAAGTTATTGCGCCGGGTCGAGTATATCGCTGTGATTCAGATATTACGCATACCCCTATGTTTCATCAGGTAGAAGGTTTTCTGGTAGATACGGATGTCAGTTTTGCTGATTTAAAAGGTGTGGTTTACGAATTCCTGCGTGTATTTTTTGAAAAAGATATTCAAGTGCGTTTTAGACCCTCTTATTTTCCCTTTACCGAACCTTCCGCGGAAGTCGATATTGAATGCGTGATGTGTAATGGCGATGGCTGTCGCGTTTGCAGTCAAACCGGCTGGCTGGAAGTCATGGGCTGCGGTATGATTCATCCCGAAGTTTTTAAAGCGGTTAATATCGATAGTGAGCAATACAGCGGTTTTGCTTTCGGCATGGGCGTGGAGCGCCTCGCAATGTTGCGATATGGTATTAACGATTTACGGTTATTTTTTGAAAATGATCTTAAATTTTTAGAACAATTTAATTAAGTTGTCGTTACACAGGAAAACTTGAATCATGCAAATTAGTGAAGCCTGGTTAAGATCGTATGTCAATCCGGCGATAAATACAGCAGAACTGGTCGAGCAATTGACGATGGCAGGTCTGGAAGTCGATTCTGTAGAACCGGCTGCTGCAAAATTCAGCGGTGTGGTCGTTGGTGAAGTATTGTCCATGCAGCCGCATCCTGATGCGGATCGCCTGCGCGTTTGTCAGGTCGCTGTAGGTGAACCTGAGCCCTTGCAAATTGTCTGTGGCGCAAGTAATGTCAGGGTCGGCTTGAAAATTCCGGCGGCATTGATCGGTGCAGTATTGCCGGGCGATTTTAAAATAAAAAAATCAAAACTGCGTGGCGAGGAATCGTTTGGTATGTTGTGCTCAGAAAAGGAACTTGGCTTGGCGGCGGATGCCAATGGTTTAATGGAATTAGCAACTGATGCGCCTGTTGGTGTTGATATTCGTGACTATTTATCACTTGATGATTCAATCATTACCGTTGATTTAACGCCTAACAGAGCCGATTGTTTAAGCGTTGAAGGTTTGGCGCGTGAAGTCGCGGTACTAAACAGGATGGACTGGTCAACTACCCAGGTCGACAACGTTCCTGTTAGTCATCAAGAGACATTAACCGTATCAGTAAAAGCCACAGAGGCTTGTCCACGTTATTTGGGCCGCTTGATTAAAGGCGTAAATGCCAAGGCAGTGACTCCTTTATGGATGCAGGAGCGCCTGCGCCGTTCAGGGTTAAGAAACCTGGGGCCTTTGGTCGATGTGACTAATTACGTGCTTTTAGAACTGGGACAGCCCCTGCATGTATTTGATGCGGAAAAGCTATCGGGTGGTATCACGGTACGTTGGGCTAAAACTGATGAATGTGTGAGCTTATTAAATAGTCAGCTTGTTAAATTGGATATTGAAGCCCTGGTGATCGCCGATGATAAACAAGCTTTAGCACTTGCAGGTATCATGGGGGGCAATGACTCAGCAGTCAATGACGAAACCCAATCGGTATTTTTGGAATGTGCATTTTTTGCACCGCAAGCTATTGCGGGCAAAGCGCGCCGATTTGGTTTGCATACCGATTCATCCCATCGTTTTGAGCGCGGAGTTGATGCCACCCTGCAATCAAGGGCCATTGAGCGTGCGACACAATTGATTATTGATATTGCCGGTGGCGATGCAGGTCCAATTACTGAAGTAACCAATCAAGCTTCACTCCCGCAACGTCAGGCTGTCCTTTTAAGGCGTCAACGTATAGAAAAATCGCTGGGTATTGCTTTGGCTGATGAACAAGTCACGGATATTTTTCAACGCTTGGGGATGGCTGTCCAAACACATACAGATGGCTGGCAAATTATACCGCCTGGTTTTCGTTTTGATATTGCTATTGAAGCAGACTTAATTGAAGAAATTGCGCGCATCTACGGTTATAATAACCTGCCTAACAGCAGTTTGTTAATGCGATCGGAATTAAGCCCGGTAACTGAAGCAGAACTGGATATAGACCGTGTTAAAGATTTGCTGGTTGACCGGGGTTATCAGGAAGCTATTACTTACAGCTTTGTCGATGAAGATATCCAGAAGGCCGTCGCCCCTGAAATGGAAGTTATCCGATTAAAAAATCCGATATCTTCTGAATTAGCTGTGATGCGGACTACGCTCTGGTGCGGTTTATTGAAAGCCGCCCTTTACAATACCAACCGTCAGCAAAACAGAGTTCGTTTATTTGAAACAGGCCTCCGTTTTATAAAAAAAGACGGTGAGACTCATCAACAAAAAATGCTGGCTGGTCTTGTTTTAGGCGACGCCTATAGCGAACAATGGGGTGAGAAAGCCCGAAAAGTTGACTTCTTTGACATTAAAGCTGATATACAAGCGATATTTGCATTGACGCGTTGTAACGTACAATTTTTAACGGCACAGCAATCGGCGTTGCATCCTGGACAAACGGCCGAAGTTTTGTCTCCGGACGGTAAAAATATAGGATGGCTTGGTATGCTGCATCCAAACCTGGAAAAACAATTAGGTTTTGATACTCAGGTTTTTTTATTTGAACTGGATCAAAACCTGTTACTTAATAAACGTATTCCTGTATTTAAATCGCTGTCAAAATATCCATCAGTACGCCGCGATTTAGCCTTGATCGTTAAAGAAGAGGTCTCTGCAAGTGAAATAACCAACTGCATTAAAGATAGTGCAGAGCCGGCCTTGCAGGACGTAGCCGTTTTTGATGTTTACCGTGGCAAAGGTGTAGAAGAGGGCAGTAAAAGCATTGCCTTAAGTTTAATCATGCAGGATGATACACAAACACTGACAGACTCTGAAGTAGACACTATAGTTAGCAGACTGTTAAACTTATTGACCAATAAAAAGAATGCAAAGCTGAGGGATTAATTTATGGCATTAACAAAAGCAGATTTTGCCGAAAAGTTGTTTGACGAGCTAGGCTTAAACAAGCGAGAAGCAAAAGAAATAGTAGAGCTCTTTTTTGAAGAAATCAAAAGTTCTTTGGAGCAGGGTAAACAAGTAAAAATATCCGGTTTTGGAAAATTCGAGCTGCGCGATAAAACCAGCCGCCCCGGTAGAAACCCAAAAACAGGCGAGGAAATACCCATAACTGCCAGACGTGTGGTAACATTCCGTTCTGGACAAAAACTTAAAGCCCGAGTAGAAGCCTATGTTGGAGCCGAGCAACAACAATGAATTACCGGTCATACCGGAAAAACGATATTTCACGATAGGTGAAGTCAGTGAGTTGTGTGGTGTTAAACCGCACGTACTTCGTTATTGGGAGCAAGAATTTACCGAGCTGAGTCCGGTAAAAAGACGTGGCAACCGTCGCTATTACCAGCGTCACGAAGTATTGATGATACGGCAAATAAGATCATTGTTATATGAGCAAGGTTACACGATAGGGGGTGCCAGAGCTCATTTAATGAGTGATAATGCCAAGGAAGACGCAAACCGTAAGAAGCAATTAATACAGCAAATGATTTCCGAGCTTGAAGATATTTTAGAATTGCTGAAATAGATTACAGTTAACCAGGTACTGTAGTATAATTATCAATTAGTTGTTTATGGGATTTGCGTTCGCAATCCTTTCTATTTTTACACTATTTCAATATCGGGGCGTAGCGCAGCTTGGTAGCGCACTTGTCTGGGGGACAAGGGGTCGCAGGTTCAAATCCTGTCGTCCCGACCAATTGAAACAA
>JBBQCU010000404.1:0-3862 GCA_038319065.1 Methylococcales bacterium | reverse complement strand
ATACATTCCAGGATAGTTCAGGAGCCACAACAATATCTTCGTTTATTTTTTCCAGTTGCGCCGTAACTTGTTGAAGCAGTGGATAGGAATAGGTTCTGGATCTGACGCAGATGCTTTCAGCCTGATTCGCAACCGTATTGTCAACAATATCATGCCCGCCTATAATCAGTTCATCCAACTTGATCAGATCCAGTTGCTGCATCGGGCTCAATTCTGTTACCAATCCATTGCTGGAGATCAACTGGCTTTGTAAGGCGCAACTGCCAACAATCAGGGTGGTTGCAATGTCGCCATACGCCCCAACGAGCCATACACCTGTTCTTTGATCATTATTTTTCATGCTTTTTGTAGAGTTACTATTGATTTTGGATTTTGATGAAAACAGTTTAGGCTATTTTTTGAATAGATGAGCCAAGATTCGATATCTTGAATTTTTTTGTTTGGTTATTAAATCTTTGCCTGCTTAACAATTATAGCAGCCCTACCGCTTTTTCCTGCTTGCCGCTCAAAATTCAACTAATATTTCTCCTCTATAATGCGCGATGTCATAGTGACAGTATTTATAACTCACAGCTTAATTAACATAATTTTTTATTGCGTTATAAAAAATCTGTAACGGTGACTGCCCTTAGTATAACAGACCCTTGTATCATTGCCCCTCTGGGGGCGGGGGCGGGGGAGCAGGAATTGACATGTAAAACTCACTTTGATTGCCTGCTTCATTCTGCACTTTGAGGTTGATTGGTAAACTTTGATCCACCTGTTGCCGCATTTCTTCGAGGGCGTTCTGAGCCGACTCGGGTACGTTGTGATTTATTTCAATAACATGAAAACCTGCCGGTATATTGGCTAGCGGCAAGACAGCTTCGCTGATTGCTTCCATAGTCAAATCACTTCCTTTCCGCGCAAGACCTTCCAGCGTTTGCAACAATTTGGCCTTATCCAGCGACATCCTCGCCTTGGTGGCTGCCACGGATTGATCAATCGTTTTCTTTTCAGGAGCCGTATGACCCTGCGTTTCCTTTGACGCCACTTGGCTTTGTGTTTCACCCGTACCGGAAAGGCATTCTTCGTGAGTTTTGGTTTCTTTCGACAAAACAATGCAATTCTCGTTAATGCGAACCACCTTCCATTGGTCTATGATGTCGCCCTCACGCACTATCTTCTTCTTGCCATCAGGAGACTCCACGAGCCCCCGGTAGAGCTCCTTGCCAAGCCGCATAATGCCCGAAACGCGAAAATCGACAGACGTTCCCGGTTCTGCCATCAGCGCCGGGGAAACCGGCGTAAACAGTGCGCATAGCGCTAACGACCGGAACAACGCCGGTTTGTTCAAGCTTAGGTAAAAAAATGTCATAACCATTTACTTAACAAAAAAGAGCCGCTAACGTCTCATGTAGAGGTTAAGCGGCTCTATTGTTGAACCCTGTACAAGAGCGCGAGGAGATACCCCTGTCCTGTACTTAAAGCAATTATCCGTGCAGGTTTTTACGGAGTTTAATATTGAAGGCAAAACCCATCAGACCGAGCCCGAACATCGCCAAGGTTGACGGTTCAGGCACGGTCACCGTCGTCTGCGAGAAGCGCTGCTCGACACCACCCAAGGTAGCCGTTTCAGCTAGATCCGTGGCCCAGACAATGAAGTTCTTTTTGACGAAAATGCCGGTTTTCGGGTCGAACGTAGCATGGTCAGGATAATTGTTCGTCACCTGCCCGTCCAGCGCGCTGAACTCGATATACTCATGGGCCAGCTGGGCGCCTGAGGCGTCAGTCACCCACTCCTCGACGGCGGCTCCCGTGTCGACGAAAGAACTATTTGTTGTATTCAGAGTAGAAGTAGGACTACCAAAGGTCAGGGTGTTATCCTCGATCAGGTTATCGCCGAGCGCCGCCACGTGAAAGGCAATGGTAAGGTCTTTATAGGCAAAAATATCGTCGCCCGTTACTCCCATTTGGTCGCCAAAGTTGATGTTGATGCCGGGTCCCGGATCATTGCCGCCATCATTGAGCGCAGTGACATCTATCTGTGAATAGTCAAAGTTGAAGCCCGGATCCGATGCGTCATGAAAGGTTACCACCCATTGATCGAACACCTTGTCGGCGGCTGTAAGGGATTGGCCTCCGATCAGATCAGACAGCGGCACGGCCTGCGCACTGTTTGCCGCACAAAACGTCAGCAGCAATGCGCTAAGGGTTTTTGCTAATTTAAATTGGTTCATGTCTTTTTCCTTTCATTAAAATTTTCTTCGCTACCCGGGCATGCCCGGGTAGTCAAAGAGATTGTAAGTGCTGTTTATGTCACCTTGGTTACAGCATAACGCTCCGGGGTTATTGCGCAATTTGCCATTGTGCATTTTGGAACACAGATTTTCACGTCTTCCGCATTGATTACACCGTCTTTATTGGTATCGAACACATCCTTTGGCGGGACTGGCGCTTGTCCTCTTGATTTGCTAATCAGCGCAAGATCCAGTTTATCCACAAATCCGTCAGGGACATTTTGCCCGCCAGTTACATCACATTGGATGATATTGATCTGGATAGCGGACAAGATGGTAATGTCAAAAGCTGTTGACAATGGATCAGTCCAGTAAACATAACCACTCCAGCTACCGTCACCATTCTGGTTGGTAACCAGCCAATCGTTATAGTCTTGCCACCAGTTGCAGTTTGCAACATTGGGTGGAATGCCCGGATATCCACTAGCCCCATTGCACATAATGGGTCGCAGGTTAAGGATATGTGTGTTGTCACTAGTCCCGATGCTCGTTTGCAGGCCCTTATAAACGCCCCACATGGCATAAGGATGGCCGAAATTGCCATACCAGGTACCATTGGCGGTCTGTTGCCAGTTAGCGTTTAGCCAAGTTATCGCATTCGCCACGCGGGCGTTGCTATTTGGCACACCAACGTATTTCAGGCCCAGCAGCATACCACCGGTGTCGCTAAAAGCGCAATAATTGGAACCATCGTAACACCCTGCCCCAGAGGCTGCTTGAGTATGAAGCAGCCATGCGTCGAGGTCTATCTTGACGATAGCCGGTGTAGTGGCGCCCACGGACTCGCTATAGATCAAGGAAATGATCCCCCATTGCGTGGTGGACATGTCGGAATCATAGCTGCCGCCACCGAGATGATATCGCCAGCCACCTTTCAAGGCGCCTTGGTTCACCGTGCTCTGGCTAGCTGCCCACAAATTGATGTTAGCTTGGAAGATCTGGGCCCAAGTCAAGCCTGCCAGCTGGCCGACTGCGGTGGGCACATTAGTAAGGGGAATGCCAAAGCCTGTTACATATTCAACAAGCCCCGGAATTATGAGGCCCGTGGTATAAGAGTCTTTATCGTTGGAGGCATTCCAAAAAACACCATCGCAGGAAGCGACGGCACCCGGACAGATGTTTATGCCGTTGTTTCTTGTAGAGACACTAATCTTAGTGGCACCGCTGGGGTCGCTTATGAGATAGGCCACAGCCTTGTTAACAATGGTCGTATAAGCCGCTGCATTAGCTCCCCACTTGCTTTTTTGGCTCATGAAAGCCAGGAGGCTGGCGCCGGTAGCAGCTGGATTATAAGATCCAAAGCTCCAACTCCCGTCCACTTGTTGGGTAGCAGCCAAATGTGCGAGCCCGGCATTGATCGCAGCCAGCTTGTCCGCTTCAGTCGCCGCCATCGAAGTCGATGCCCATGTGGCACACGCCAGGGTTACACCCAGCGCGAGTTTTTTAAAAATTTTCATAAAATCACCCTCATATAAATATTATCGGATTTTTAAATACATCCAATTTAGTCTACGGTCAGTAATGCTTAAGCCCTGCTATCATCAAATATTTATTATTAGTACAAATACCCTAAGCAATAATAC
>JBBQCU010000403.1:0-3877 GCA_038319065.1 Methylococcales bacterium | reverse complement strand
TTGACGTTACCCATAGATGATCGAGATCTGGATAGTATTCGTGCAAAGGATCTATTGCCCTTTAAACAGTTGATAAAAGACGGCCTGGAAGGCATTATGCCGGCGCATGTTGTTTATTCAAACATTGATGCTAATCCGGCCGGTTTTTCAGCTTTCTGGATACAACAGATTTTGCGCCAGGAATTAAATTTTAACGGCGCCGTATTCAGTGATGATTTGAGCATGGCAGGCGCGGCATCGGTGGGCGATTTTACTGAACGAGCCAGAATGGCGCAACGAGCCGGATGCGACATGTTGTTAGTCTGTAACAATCCGGTTGCGGCTGAACAAGTTCTTGAAGCATTGCCCATCAAGCAAGACCCCATCAGAAATCAGCGGCTTCTGCGTATGCAAGGCAAGCCATTTATGAACCGGGATCAATTATTGAATACCGGAAAATGGCAACAAATTTCCAATCTTATTAACCAATTCACTCAAAACCATGCTTAAAGAAATCAAGCACATTCAGGCAACTGCCGATTTACTCTACAGTGAGAAACAAGTTGAGGAGGCTCTGGATAAAATGGCTGAACAAATCAACGTCTTGTTGGCTGATCGTAACCCGTTATTACTCTGTGTCATGAATGGCGGCATAGTCGTCGCAGGTAAATTGATAACTCGCTTAAGAATCCCGCTGACCATTGATGCCATTAACGCGACTCGCTACCAAAACCAGACCTCAGGCGGTAGCATCGAATGGGTGCTAAAGCCCGGAGTGCTTCTGAAAGATAGGACGGTGCTGATCATTGATGACATACTGGATGAAGGCTTCACCCTGGCTGCAATCTACCAATACTGCCTGGAACAGGGCGCTACGTCTGTTTACAGCGCCGTCTTGGTGGATAAAATCCTGGACCATGAAAAACCTATAACCGCTGATTTTATTGGATTGGAAGTAGAAAATCGTTATTTGTTCGGCTATGGCATGGACTACAAAGGCTATTTACGCAACGCATGCGGCATTTATGCCTGCAAAGAAACCGACAAGGAAACAACAACATGACTAAGCTTGCTATTATCGGCGGCACCGGCTACACCCAACTCGGTGATTTAGCCATCATCAAACGTGACAAGCTCACTACTCCTTATGGGCCGCCTTCAGCTGACTTCATTACCGGTGAACTTAACCATAAAGAAGTCGTATTCCTGTCCAGACACGGAAATCCCCACACGATTGCTCCTCACAAAATAAATTATCGAGCCAATATCTGGGGACTTAAACAGTTGGGCGTTGAACAGATTGTTGCGCTTGCCGCTGTAGGCGGTATTACTGATAAAATGCTTCCTGCACACATCGCTATCCCGGATCAGATTATTGATTACAGCTATGCCCGTAAGCATACTTTTTTTGAAGATGAAAACTACCCCGTCACTCATATAGATTTTACATATCCTTATAACCAAAAACTGCGTTCTGCTTTAATTGCTGCCGCCGCCAAAGCTAATATTAACATTACCCCGGCAGGCACTTATGGCTGCACGCAGGGGCCACGTCTGGAAACTGCTGCAGAAATTAAACGCATGGAAAAAGATAGTTGTGATGTGGTGGGCATGACAGGTATGCCCGAAGCTGCTCTGGCAAAAGAACTGGGCATTGACTATGCCGCCCTTGCAGTTATTGCCAACTGGGCAGCAGGCAAAACAGACGGAGAAATCACTATGGCGGAAATTGAACAGCATCTCCATGCAGGCATGGCAAATATAGCTGAATTGCTTAAGACTTTTATTGCGCTTACTTAGGCAGGAAGGGCCTTGTTATTTTTCTGTTATAGTTGGTGACTTGTTTTGGCAATCCTTTATAATCACATAAGCAAGTATTCATAAAGATCAGGTTAAGGAAATAAAAATGAAACAATTTATTCAGGATCTCGCAGAAAAAAATCATTATCAGGCAACGCATTTAATGCGCATTCTAAGGGAGGTTCAAACACATTATCATTACATACCGGAGGAAGCGATAGAACAGTTGGGGGAGTTATTAAACATACCCCGCACCCAAATTATCGGTGTAGTTGAATTCTACAGCTTTTTTCATCTGACGCCCCGGGGACAATATGAACTTTTAATAAGTGATTCTATTACCGATCACATGTTAGGCAAGCAAAGTTTAATGGGCTATTTGTCTGAAAAATTGAATGTGGCCGTTGGTGAAGTCCGGCACGATGGGGTAGTTAGTCTGGATAATACCTCCTGTACCGGCATGTGCGATCAAGGCCCGGCAGGTTTGGTTAATGGTTATGCGTTAACACGCCTGGATCGTCCTCGTATTGACCAGATCACTGACTTGGTTAATCAACAAAAACCACTGGACCAATGGCCCTGCGAATTATTTCAGGTAGAGGACAATATCATTGCACCGGGTTTATTGTTAAGTCAGGCATTATCTCAAGGTTCCGCCCTGCAATCAGCTTTTAAAAGAGGCCTTAAAGAAACTTTAACAGAGATTGATAAATCAGGCTTGCGCGGTCGAGGAGGAGCCGGCTATAACACAGCCTGGAAATGGCATCTTTGTTATGAAGGGCCGGAAGAGGATTCATTTTGTGATGTTGCTACACATAAACAGCAACAACGTTATGTAGTTTGCAATGCTGATGAAGGCGAACCCGGCACTTTTAAAGACAGAGTGTTATTAAACTCTTATGCGCATCAGGTATTTGAAGGTATGACCTTATGCGCCGCAATCATCGGTGCTCAACAGGGTTTTTTGTATTTGCGCGGCGAATATCTGCATCTTTACGAGAAGCTGCAAAATGTGCTGGATGAACGCCGGAAGGCTGGATTATTGGGTAACAACATTCTCAAGGAAGGATTGAATTTTGACATTGAAATCTGTCTGGGGGCGGGTGCTTATATATGTGGTGAAGAATCTGCATTGATAGAATCGCTGGAAGGAAAAATGGGTATTCCCCGTAATCGTCCACCTTATCCTGTCACTCAAGGGTATTTAGGCAAACCCACGGTCGTTAATAATGTTGAAACCTTCATGGCGGCAGCAAGTATTTCTGTACAGGGTGGCGACTGGTTTGCCAACGTCGGCACGGAAAAATCAAAAGGTACCAAAATCCTGAGTATTTGCGGTGACTGTTCTCGCCCAGGTATATACGAATATCCCTTTGGCACCTCTATCCAATCTGTATTATATGATTGCGGGGCAAGCGATGTGCTGGGTATTCAAATAGGCGGACCATCAGGCACGTTTATCTCTAACAAAGAATTTGACCGTAAGCTGGCATTCGAAGATTTAGCCACGGGCGGCTCATTTATTGTGTTCAATAACAACCGTAATATTCTCGATATCGTTAATAATTTCACCCATTTTTTTGCTCACGAAAGTTGCGGATTCTGCACCCCTTGCCGGGTCGGCACAGCGTTATTGCAAAAACAGCTTGATAAAATTATTAACGGTCATGGCTCAGCCGGCGATGTGGCCGCACTGGAAGAACTCTGTCAGTTAATAAAAACCCATAGCCACTGCGGCTTGGGGCAAACGGCGGCGAATCCCATATTATCAACATTGCAACGTTATCCCGAATTGTATGAAAGCCGTTTGAAAGAAATCAGTTATGAACCGGGGTTTGATTTGGATGGCGCCTTGGAAACGGCCCGGCGTTTGGCAAAACGTAACGATGCCGGTGCGCATTTAGCTCAGGTGGAGGAATAATTATGAGCAAATCAATTACTATCGATGGCAATACCATCCCATTCGAAGACGGACAAACTATTATGGAAGCCGCAACAGCGGCCGGCGTTTATATTCCGCATTTATGCCATCATCCGGAATTCACGCCGCATGGCAGTTGCAAACTATGTACCGTAAAAGTGAATGGACGTGTCTGTT
>JBBQCU010000402.1:0-3878 GCA_038319065.1 Methylococcales bacterium | reverse complement strand
AGCGGGCGTTCCATTCAATTACGCTGCTGTGTGTTGGATAGGCTTCTGGTAAAGTCAGGCGCAACTTGCCAAATTTGAACATGAGCATGGCTGCTTGCCAACGGCCTTGCCTTCCTTCGATCCATTTTATAGTGTAAATTTTACTAAGGCATTGCTCCAGTTCTGACTTTTGTTCGTTGCTCAGCGGTGTGGTTTTTAAAACGCGGCGTTGCACGCAACGGATTGGTAAATAGGCAAATAATGGATCGGGATGTATGTTATCGTTCCCGGCCAAAAAAACATCGATCCTCGGCTGGGTTTCAAGGGTATTCTCACGCAGCGAGAACTCGGCCTGATGTCTGAATTCGCGAGCTGCAATGGCAATACTTTCCAATAAAGCGCCAATGGCCAACTGACTAGCATGCCCCTGCAAGTCATACACGCAGTGATCGCGGGTATCTGAGCCATGCACAACAAAGTGTTTCTCATCTATTACTTCGAAGCGCCAGGGCTGCGTATTATCTCCGCTTGGCGCCCAACGAGCATTGTCGAGTATTTTTTCGATCAGTTTTTGCGGTTCTTTTTCCATGGCGTTTAACTCTTATGATTGATTTCGGACATAAATTGTTTTCTCGCCAATGCAATGGCGAGACGTTGCAACGGATTGCGGTTTCCCCAAGGCCGCCAGGTTTTCACCAGTCTGTTTTGATAAGCATCAACTTGCAAGCCCCACGGTGCGGCTAAAATTTTACCCCGTTGCAAGAGTACTTTTAAGGCCTGCGTCGCGGCAAACCCGGCGCAGATTTCACAAGCCATTGGAGTGGATGGGACCTTGCGGTTAAGGAAGTCCACGGCAGTTTGATCAACCAGATAGCCGCGTTGCAACATGTCAGGAGATAAACCAATCAGAAAATTCAGGCTTTTATCAATTTCGGATTTATCTTGCAGCTGGAAGTAGTCTTCAAAGGTCATCTGACCGGGCATGAAATTTAACAATGCCGCACCCATACCAATTGGCGCTGCGGTAATAGCCGGAATGTTTTGTTTTGCACAACAGGCGAATACCGCTTCCCGGGCTTCGAATGCAAAAAAATCCAGACCATCCACGTACACATCGACATCGGTTAAAAACTCCGACAGGTTACCCTTATTTACGCCTGTTGAGAATTTTTTAATATCCAGGTTGGGGTTGATGTCCAGCGCCATTTCTGCGAGCACATCAACTTTATGCTGATTCAGGTGCGACAGGGATGCGCCCGCCTGCCGGTTGAAGTTGGGCAGTTCAAAGCTGTCGAAATCGGAGATGTTAAATTTTCCGACACCTAACCGCACCAAGGTAAGCAGGTGGCTCCCTCCCACCCCACCCAAGCCGGCGATGGCAATGCATTTGGATTTGAGTGTGTCTTGTTCTTGGCGCGTTATCCAGCCAATATTTCTTGAAAAAGCGGTTTGATGTTCAAAAGGCTTGTGGGGCATGAGCTGCGGTCTCGTGGTTGCTTAAAAAGGGGGGCATAAGTGTTCACTCATGCTTCAGGCTGCTAAAGCCAGGTAATATTACTTAGGAAGACAGATGAAATAACTTAGGCATCTTACTCCTTCGCCCTCTGGGAGGGCTGGGGAGAAGGGATATTAATGGTCAAGTTATTTCGTGCACGTTTCTTAGACGTTCCTGATTCATGACTTACAATCATCCGAGGCATTTAAATCCAGCAAGGGATTTCTTTTGATAGGCGATCTTCGACTTCCTTGATTTCCACCTAAATCTACGCACACATTTATCGCAAAAGCAACTGCTCAAAGCGTATCTGTACCTGTAAACAGGTACAGATGAATAACCTTAATTTCAATCATGCGTAAGCTGTTGGTCAACACTTTTATAAAACTCTTTTAACTGTGGTTCTAAAGGTTCTATTAAAACGGATTCGACGTAAAATAAGGCTCTTTGTCCATGATATTCCATTGTTTCACCCAACTGTATAAAGTTAATTTCTGAACGCTTTAATAGCCTTGCTAAGCTTGTTTCCATCATAACAAATCCATATTTAATGTTGTGATGTTTTAACATAGATATTCCGGCAAAAGAAAGTGCCATGGCAATAAAAGGAAAAAAACGCCTTCCCTCGTCGCT
The DNA here is from genome assembly GCA_038319065.1 of Methylococcales bacterium. Taxonomy (GTDB): domain Bacteria; phylum Pseudomonadota; class Gammaproteobacteria; order Methylococcales; family Methylomonadaceae; genus Methylobacter_C. The sequence goes on along the minus strand of JBBQCU010000402.1, from coordinate 1,771 downwards.
ACTTATCTCTAGCGAGATTCGTTCCGGGTTAATACCATAAGGACTCTTTGCTTCGTTTCTTCTAAGCCTAAACATGGACCGCACTGCCAAGCGCGAAAGCTCACCGACCTTAACCTTTTTCCCTTCGCATAAAATTGCCACTTTTTTTTGGTCAAAAGATTGTGAACAGTGGGCTTCAAAGGGAAGTAAGGCTTTTGGATTGTGTGAGGGTGGTTTTACTAATCGAATACAGCCGGCATATATTCCGGAAGGCTTATGCTTTATCAATACATGGTTAGAATACTCATCAAAATTGTCTTTTTCACAGTCTATAGGGCAGTATTTCTCATACCCTAATTCTGCACAATATACATCATATCTAAGCTTAAAGACTTCTTTCTTTAAATCTACTGTGTCCGCAATGCATATCGAAAAATAATCATTAAAATGCTGAGCCAACGTTTTTTCGATCATTTGCAATCATCCTTACTTAATTGTATTTTTTACTTACGAAAAATAAAGATAATCCTACATCTGTTTGTCGGAATGTATGAAAAAATTGTCGTCAGCCATCATCGTAAATATCAACAGTGTTATTAGAAGATTAGTTATTTAAACTTTACCATGAAAGTACATATTCCATAACTAAGGGTGATAAGCCGTTTTCATGTTCGTTAAGATAGAACTCGTTGAAAAACATATTACTTACTTATAAAAAAGCAGAAATTAAATTTCTGCTTTTTTATGTTTTAAATAATTATAGTTATAATTAAAATAATTACAGTTTTAATTTTAATTTTAATTTTAATTTTAATTTTAAAAATTTAGTCTAAAAGCTGCTTAACTAAAAGTCAATAGATTTGAAGTTAATGAGAATCGCTTGAACCTAAATTAATGATTTGGAGAATTAGGCTATATCCGCCAAATTCCCCTTGGTTTCCAGCCATAGCTTCCTGTCCGGTGAACGTTTTTTGGCCAGTAGTAAATCCAGTTGTCCGCTGGTGTCGTCGTTTTCAGTGATGGTTAATTGCACAAGCCGACGCGTGTCGGGGTTCATGGTGGTTTCCCGTAGCTGGCTGGGATTCATTTCCCCCAACCCCTTGAAGCGCTGCACATTGATTTGGCCTTTCAATTTTTCGGCTTTAATTCTATCCAAAACGCCCTGTCTTTCGGATTCATCCAGGGCATAAAACACGCGTTTGCCGACATCGATTCGATAAAGGGGCGGCATGGCGACAAATACATGCCCTTCCCTGACCAATGCATTAAAGTGTTGGTAAAATAAGGCGCAAATTAACGTGGCAATGTGGTTACCGTCAGAATCAGCATCCGCCAAAATGCATACCTTACCGTAGCGCAGGTTCTGCAGATCACTGGAGCCAGGCTCTATTCCCAAGGCAACAGCAATATCATGCACTTCCTGTGAAGCCATAACTTGACTGGATTCTACTTCCCAGGTATTAAGAATCTTGCCGCGCAACGGCATAATGGCCTGAAAATCCCGCTCACGGGCTTGTTTGGCCGAGCCACCGGCAGAATCGCCTTCCACCAGAAATAATTCCGTCCGGGCTATATCCTGTGCTGAACAATCGGCTAACTTACCTGGTAATGCAGGGCCTGAAGTGATCTTTTTGCGGATTATTTTTTTATTGGAACGCAGTCTTTTTTGGGCGCTGGAAATAATAATTTCGGCTATTTTTTCGCCTTCAGCCGGGTTCTGGTTTAACCAAAGACTGAAGCTGTCTTTGGCGACACCGGACACAAAAGCCACACATTCGCGCGAACTGAGCCG
>JBBQCU010000401.1:0-3881 GCA_038319065.1 Methylococcales bacterium | reverse complement strand
GAGTGAGGTTTCACTTCAGGGCACCGGTAAAACTATGTCAAGTTAATAGGCTCAGCATTGCTTGAAATATCAATAAAACAAGGCTTTGTAGACGACAGCAATTTTCAGCTATACATAGTTAGGTACTATACATAGGGGTCGATAACAGCCACTCAATAACATGCTCAGCTTGTACTGTTTTTTAAATATTATCAGATAAAGTCCGGAATTTTACCTTGAAATATATCGCTGAAGACCCGCATGATTTGGGTTTTGGCAGTTGATTTTTGCTTTGTCAACACCCTTGTTTGCAACGGAAATTTAACTTTGCGGACGTAGAAACATGAACGAAATTTCAACACAGCGCTTACGCGCACATGTCTATAAGCTTGTCAATAAAATTGGTGAGCATAATATTTTTCATTCGGTTGCGCCCCATGCTGCGGAGACTTATATTACCGAGGAATGGCAGCAGCAGGGCTATGCCCTACATAAAGGAAGTTCCGCCTGAAACCAGCCTGCGTTTTGTCGCTTTTGTGAATGAAGAGCCCCCCTTTTTTCGTCTGGCCCGGCATGGGCAGTATGGTGTATGCCAAAGGCGCCAAGCAACGTGGTGATCCGATACGTTTTATGTGATCTCGCTGGAGACCATCAAGGCCTTCATGATTATCAATGCAGCTTTCTATCGTTATCCCTATTATCATACGGCTCATGATACGCCCGATAAGCTCAATTATGTACCGTTTGCAGAAATGGCTAGCGGACTGTTTTTAATGTTATCCCGGTTGGCGGACACAATAAGGTTCGATGCTTGGGTGTAATAGTCGTTAATCAGAAAACATTGCATGTTTAGATTGAGGTTTTTGATAGACTTCAGGTAGTTTTATCAATGGACTGTTGTTGGTCTCATATCGGGAAGAATTCCAATCCTATAACGATGAGTATCGACTGGAAAGACCGCTTGTTCCCCGTATTTATTACGCATAGCGATGTCATTTCTAATACAATATCCTTATTAAATTAGTATGAAAATAGTTCCTACCATCAACCATGTGTATTTTTGTGAGCCGCAAATGAACCTTGTAGTGTTTTTATCTTTTTTTTCATTAGTCAAATTACTAAAGCGATCGCTTTACTTGAAATACAGCCTCATTTTGGTTGCTCTGTTTTTACCTTCCTTGTCATCGGCGGCAGAAGGTGCCGAGGTTACCAGTCATATGCACCCCTTGGACTTGACTCAGCATTGGGCCGGTTATCTTGCTTTGATTATTTTTGCTGTAGCCTACGTTCTTGCCATGACAGAGGAAGTCACTGAGTTAAAAAAGTCAAAGCCAATGGTTTTTGCGGCAAGCCTTATCTGGATTTTTATAGCAGCTGTCTATGCAAACGACGGGATGAGCGAACAAGCAGGCGTTGCGTTCCGCTCTACACTTGAAGGTTATGGCGAACTGTTTTTATTCATCATGGTATCGATGACTTACTTGAATGCCATGGAAGACCGGGGCGTGTTTGACAGCCTGCGGGTCTGGTTGTTAAGCAAAAATTTCAGTTACCGGCAATTATTCTGGATTACCGGTTTTCAATCTTTCTTTATATCATCGGCTTGTAACAATCTGACTACCGCTTTATTGATGGGCTCGGTTATTTTGGCTATGGGTAAAGGCAGTCCACGCTTTGTCACCTTATCCTGCATCAATGTCGTGGTCGCCTCCAATGCAGGCGGTTCATTTAGTCCTTTTGGCGATATCACCACATTGTTGGTATGGCAAAAGGGTGTAGTGCCGTTTGCCGATTTCTTTTTCCTGTTAATTCCCGCCATCGTCAACTTCGCGATACCTGCCGCCATCATGCACTTTTTTATTCCGCAAGAAAGACCCTCGGCGGTTATGGAAGCTCAGGATATGCAACGAGGCGGCTGGATGATCATTTTTTTATTCGTATTGACCATTATTACGTCGGCTTGCTTCGAGAACTTTCTGAGCCTGCCGCCCGTTGCCGGGATGATGTTGGGATTAACTTATTTGAAGTTTTTCAGTTATTACCTGCAAAAAACCCGCGATTCATATTCAGTATTGATACCAGTGGATTTGACCGATGTCAAAATTGACTATTTCGCCCCTATGAAATACATGAACAATCCGCAAGCAGAAAAAAACATGCAGGTAGCGAAAGAGTTGCCTTTTGATATATTCCAGAAAGTGGCTAATTTGGAATGGGATACCCTGCTGTTTTTTTACGGTGTCATGGTGGGTGTCGGAGGTTTGAGCTTTATTGGCTATCTGGAAATGGCATCTCATCATTTATATGGTGAAATAGATCCTACGGTAGCAAATATTCTGGTGGGTATTGCCTCGGCGTTTATTGATAACGGTACTATCATGCTGTCCGTCTTAACCATGACGCCTGATATTTCTCAAGGTCAATGGTTGCTGGTAACATTGACCGCCGGTGTGGGCGGTAGTCTTTTAGCGGTCGGATCAGCTGCCGGAGTAGGCTTGATGGGACAGGCGAAAGGTATTTATACCTTTACCAGTCATTTAAAATGGACGCCTGCCATCGCCTTGGGTTATGCAGGTAGCATTGCTGCTCACTTCCTAATTAATGGACGATATTTTTAGGCCACAATAGGGGAACTGGCTTACTTGTTGCCGGTTTTGGTCAACTCTGAACCACGCAACTTGTTATCCCAGTGATCGCGTTTTTCTCAGATGCATCTACGACGGTGTAAATTTGTCCTGCTGCCTTTAGAGCGCTCCCAGGCTTTAAACTGTTATCTATTATCCGGCTTGTATATTTTTTGTGAGGCGTAAATGAATCTAGACGTGTTTTTATCAATCTTTACCTTAATGTTGATTGCATTGGGGGTTAATTTGTTAGCGGCTAAAATCCGTTTGCCTTATACGGTATTGCTGGTGATTGTTGGCTCCTTACTGGTGCCGCTCTCACAAATTGAGTCGCTGTCTTTTATCAGCAGTTTTCAATTAACGCCCGAGTCACTGTTCTTTGTATTCCTGCCCATTCTTATTTTTGAATCGGCCTACAATATGGATATCCGGGATGTTAAGGAAAATAAGTATTCCATAGGGATGCTAGCCGTTTTGGGTTTGTTAATATCGATTGTATTTATTGGTTTTGCCGGGCAATGGGTGTTTCAGCTCATGGGCCGGGAAATTCCATTATTGGTTACCCTGTTATTTGGCGCAATTATTTCCTCAACTGACCCTGTTGCAGTGTTATCGTTGTTTAAGGAATATGGTGCGCCACATCGTTTGACGTTAATTTTTGAAGGCGAGAGTTTATTTAACGATGCAACTTCATTTGCGCTATTTATGGTATTTCTGGAGATATTCATCCATGGCTATACTGGCTACCCAACTGTTCTTTTAGCAATCTTTTCATTTACTACCATGCTCCTGGGCGGTATTGTTTTCGGCTTGTTGATGGGATTCATGTTCTCAAAACTCATTCAACTCGTTAAAGGCAATGAACATCTGGAAATTACATTGACCTTATTGGTCGCGCATTTTACTTTTATACTCACCGAGTTGATTTCAGAACACCTTGTTGTTTTTGGGCATGAAATTCATTTATCGTCAATTATATCGACACTGATTTCCTCTATGGTAATGGGCAATTACGGGCGATTTAAAATGTCGCACGGCGTCGAAGAATACATGGAAAAATTCTGGAGCTATTTTGCTTTTGTAGCAAACTCATTGGTGTTTATTCTTATGGGTTTGATGTTTGCGAATCTTTCCATTGAGTTAAAAATCGCTATCTTACCCATCTTCGCCATTATTACAGTGGTAGCTGTTGCCCGTATAGTCTCTGTGTATGTGTCCGTTTCTATTATTAACACTTTCAAACTTGAAGATAACATTCCCCAAAGCTGGCAACAGTTA
>JBBQCU010000400.1:0-3885 GCA_038319065.1 Methylococcales bacterium | reverse complement strand
TAATGATTATCACCAAAGGAAAACTGCCCGTTAACCGGTCGCGATTCAGCGCCAGAAAAACTCCACTGGCACCATAGCCGAGCAACGCCAAACTGATAATCATCCAGGCGAAATGGTGCCACTGAATAATCGAAAACAGGCGCATCAATAAAACTTCATATGCCAGTGCAGACGCAGAGATAACGGCGATAGCTAGCAAAAACGATAAGCCTGGCTTTGTTACCATTGTTCAATGTTTACCAGTAAGTGGGACAAATCTTACCGGCAGAATTTGCCGGGTTGTTATTTTATTATCAGCATCTTTATTCACTAAAACCAGATACTGCACCATAAATTGCCCACCCACGGGTATGATCATGCGGCCACCCGGCTTTAATTGTTTTATTAACGGAGGTGGTATGTGGCTGGCAACTGCGGTCACAATAATACCGTCAAAAGGTGCCTCGGTTTCCCATCCATAATAGCCATCGCCAATTCGTGTATGGACATTGCTATACCTGGTCTTTTTAAGGTTATCTGCGGCTTGTTCGCCCAACGCTTTCACAATTTCTATGGTATAGACTTTATCAACAAGTTCAGCAAGAATGGCCGCCTGATATCCCGAGCCGGTACCGACTTCCAGAACCCGGTCAGTTTTTTCCGGCTTAAGCAAATCCGTCATAATCGCGACGATATAAGGCTGAGAAATAGTCTGCCCGTAACCTATAGGAAGTGGTCTGTTTTCATAGGCGTAAGGACGTTGATCATCCGGGATAAATTCATGTCTCGGCACCTTATCTATCGCAGCCAGCACGCGTTCATCCAGTGATCCCTGATCCAGAAAATTGAGCGTCATCACCGCATCGTCCTTGATGATGTTGACCAATTCATGGCGTTGCCGTTGAAATAAATCTTCGGCTATGACATGACTTGAAAATAATAGCAAAATAAGGCCGATGACAATAAGCCAAAATACAATATGCTTTATTTTTTTCATGTTCTTAACCTGTTATTTTTTCGGTTAACAATGGGCTGTTGATAGGGTGTCTTAAGTGTAGCTCTTTGAATGATGGGCTTCCCTTCCATTTTATGGGCGGATTCTGATTCAAAACAATTTATGTGACAATCCACATAAGCGTTTGTTCGAAAATATCAATAGCTTTTCTTAACGCTTTACAAAACCAAAATTGTCTTTATTCTAAATAATATAAAGCCCAAAATGCATCAAACCCTATCGTTAACAAACCCGATAATTTCAAGCAGACTTTTTAACATGAAAAACAAACGGCTGGACCCTTCACAACTCTATAAGCCTTGCAACATTGAACAATTAAAATTTGACTCTACCGAAGAGCTCGAAGATATAGATATTACCGTTGGCCAGGAACGCGCTGTGGAAGCTATAAAATTTGGCATCCGCATACAGATAAACGGTTACAACATTTTGCAATGACGCCAGCCGGCACGGGAAAATTGACCGCAGTCAAGCAATTAGTTGAACACGAAGCCAGCCGGCAAGCAATCCCCTCGGACTGGTGTTATGTAAACAATTTCAGGCAACCGGCCAAGCCCACAGCAATTCAATTAATGCCGGGGAAAGGCAAATATTTCAAGCAGGACATGGAAGAATTGATTGATGAACTCAGTATCGCCATACCAGCTGCTTTTGATGGCGACGAATACCGTTCCAGAGCTGGCGAAATAGAGAGCCAATCCCGCCAACGGGGAGTCAATGAACTGAGCGAGTTACGCGATAAGGCCGCAAATGGCTATGTCATTCTAATAGAAACCCCAACCGGCTATGCTTTTTCTTCGGCGGATGAAAACAATGAAATTATTAGCCCCGAGCAGTTTAATAAGCTCGATAAGGAAAAGCAGCATGAAATACAGAATACTATTTTTGATTTATAGGAAGACTTAGCGAAATTACTGAAAAATTTCCACGCCTGGCGCAAAGAAACCAAGCGCAAGCTGCAAGCCCTGAACCGCAAAGTAGCTGAATAGGCTGTCAAACATTCAATTGATGAACTGATCGAGAAGTACGCCAAACAGGAAGCTATTCTTGGTTATCTGAATGATGTACAAAAAGATATTATTGAGCATGTACGGGATTTCATAGCCCATAGCGAAAAAGTACTTTCTTTTATGGAGTTACCACAGGAATCGAATCCCTTAAAACGCTACCAGGTTAACTTGATGGTTGATTTCAGTAATAATAAATCTGCCCCGGTGATATTTGAAGATCACCCCAATTACAGTAACCTGCTTGGCCGCATTGACCATCAGGCTTACATGGGCTCACTTGTTACTGACTTCACCATGATCAAACCCGGCGTCCTGCATAAAGCTAATGGCGGCTACCTTATTCTTGATGCCAGAAAACTCCTGATTCAGCCCTATAGCTGGGAAACGCTTAAAAGAACCTTGCTGGCCCATGAGATACGCATTGAATCCCTGGAACGGGCGCTCAGTTTAATCAGTGCTTCATCACTGGAACCGGAACCCATACCGCTTGACTTAAAACTTATTCTAGTGGTCAATCCGGTCAATTTAACATCTATGCCGTAACCACAGCAGATGAAGCGTTTGAGTTACTTACCGGGATTGATGCAGGTATTGCCAACGAGCAAGGCACCTATCCGCTGGAATCATTTAATGGTCAGGTTGAAGACCAACTGCTGCAAGTTTCAATGATTAAAAAGGATATTAACAGTAAACCCGATAATTGAATCAGAGTAATTATAGAGGCGATACAGAATTAACAACCACGCCCGGATTTCCTGTATCGTCGATTTCCGTTAAAGCTCAAATGATTCGAAAGGGACAACTAACCGAGGAAAACATGCCCACATATAAGCAGCTAGTCGATTACCCTTAAAACTCGGCATCATGATATACATTCTGTACATCATCCAGGTCATCCAACATATCTAAAAATTTTTCAAACAATACCAGATCATCACCGCCAATAGCCGTGGTGCTTTTTGGCAGAAATTGAATTTCGTCAACATCAAAATCAATCACTCCAAATGAATTCGTTAAGGCCTGCTTGGCATTAAAGTAGTCGGCGGGGGGCGTGAAAACAGTGATTTTTCCATCATCACTTTCAATATCGGTAACATCCACATCGGCTGTTAGTAATGCTTCGAGAACAGTGTCCTCATCATCATGCTTAAACGCCAAAATCGCAGCATGGTCAAACATGTGGCTGACCGTGCCTTGGGTGCCAATTTTACATTTTGTTTTGGTAAAGCACAGACGCACATCACCAAAAGTACGGTTAGGGTTGTCGGTCAGGCAGTCGATAATAACCATGCAGCCACCGGGGCCGTAGCCTTCATATCGCGCAGGTGCGAAATCTTCACCACCACCGCCTTTAGCTTTGTCGATGGCTTTTTCAATAACGTGGGTAGGTACCTGGTCTTTCTTGGCTCGATCAATCAGCCCTCGTAATGCTAAATTTCCATCCGGATCGACGACCCCCGCTTTAGCGCACACATATATTTCTCGGCCATACTTACTATAGACCTTTGCCTTGGCATCAGAAGTTTTGGCCATGGACACTTTGCGGTTTTGATAGGCTCTACCCATTTGGTTGTTGCTCCGTGAAAAGATAAATGTGGTGATTTTACAGTTTAGTTATTGCATAAGGAAACTTTTAGTTGTCTTATCAAACAACAACCCGGCTTCGCAAATGTGACTCGAGGGCTTAGGCGATCTTGCAAATAAAAATAAAAAACCCAATTTCAAAACCTGCCATAATTATTGTGAACATTACACCATAGGAAAGTACAAGAAATAACTTGACTATTAATATCCCCTCTCCCGGAGAGAGGGCGTTAGATGCCCAACTTATTTCATGTTTGTCTTAGTAGCAGAATCAGAGAATTTAGAGGGCAGGGTAAA
>JBBQCU010000399.1:0-3900 GCA_038319065.1 Methylococcales bacterium | reverse complement strand
GCTATTTGCACCAGAATTCAACTGGGTCGATTAAAACCATCGATTAGAACCCACGTAGACCATGTGAAACACGTTAAAACGATCGTCGCGGAAAGACAGCGGCAAGAGGATAATTCATGCCCGAAATGCGGAAAGCCAATGATCTTGAGAACTGCACGAAGCGTCGACAACCCAGGCAAGCAGTTCTGGGGATGTTCTGGATTTCCGAAATGCAGAACAGTTAGGCAATGAGTGACTTAAACAAAATACCTTTTGGTTTACGGGAGTCAGACAATGCGCTTGTAGATGTTTATGATGTTCCAAACGGAAAACAGTGCGGTTGCGTTTGTCCATCGTGCCATACGCCTTTAGAAGCGCGGCAAGGCAATATAAAAATTTGGCATTTTGCACACGCCAGCAAAAATGTTTTCAACGAAACAAAAAATGAATGCGAATATTCTTTTTATTTGTCAGTGCGTCTTATGGCAAGGCAGCTTATCGGTAAACAGATAAAACTCAGTTTCCGGAATATAAAGGCACAATAGAGTTTTACGAGGGAATATTGAGATATAAACAATACCAAGAATTTCTTGTCACAAAAGAGCAAGATATAACACTCGATAACCTTGAAGTAGAAAAACTTTTTCAGGAGTGGCTGTCGATCTTATTGGAACGATAGGCTCATTCAAATTTGTGGTTTATTTCACCCACCCAGAGCGGAATGTACCAGATAATTTATTCAACCCTACGGATTCCAAGTGTGGCGTCATTCAAATCGCGTTGGATTTATTAAAAAATCAATTTAAAACAGCCAATTCTGAAAATAAAACTTATCACGAAATACTAACTGACTTTCTAACGAATGACAGATAGTGTAGATACCGGATAATTTAATATACCGTTTGACTTGGCATAAAAATCGAGCGGACTTTTGGCCTGCATAATTGTCATGTTCTGATAATCCATACTAAATAAATCAAGTAGTAATTGGCCCAATGAGCCTTATTCCCGTTATATTTTTCTCTTTAGTGACAGGATCAAGGTCATAGGCTGCTCTGTCAATCAAAGCGCGAATTGCTTCAGCAGAGGTAACGCCCAAACCTGCCGACGCCAAAATATGGATTGATTGGCCAGGCGCTTTTTCGGATTACTGGGAAACCAAAGAACCCCGGTTTATTGAATTTGGAAGGCAACAATGTTTGCAGTGTTATCCTAAACCCGTGGGGATTTGTAGTGGTTCAAACCTAATCTGACAGTTACTAGTTTCATAGAAGTGTCTGTCAGGTTAAATTCAACCTAGAAAGTAAATGCCCACGCCCAGCCATGTCAGAAACAGTAGCAGCCAAGGAAGCCAATGCTGGCGATAAACTATTTCTTCTTGCAACTCGTGAACATCCAACTCAATCGATTGATCCCTTTGACTTGATATTTTCTTGAGTTTTCTGTTCAAATCTCTCGCTTTTTCTTTTTGCTGTTTTTTGTAAAGATCAATACCTTTTTGAATGCCTTGAGCAATCAGCCTGGTTTGTTCTTTGGTTTGAGCGGGGCGTTGAGTTCCTTTGGCTATTTTCAACGCTTCCTCTTGAGTTTGCTGAGATGGCTTTTGATAACTATTTTTTGTCATGATTGAATTTTTTGATAATGAACGCTTCTCTAATTATTTTTCCTCTGAAGCCCAGCAACCACAAGGCTTGGTATCCGGTGACACTTGCGCTTGGGTCGATAGTTTGTAGGGGTGACCAGTTTCGGTTTTTAGTTCAACCTCCATTAGATAAGCCTGGTATCCTGACCTGGGTTTTGGGATAGATGCTTTGGCATGACTACTGCCGCGAGTAATCTTCAGTGTTTGCGCTGTCCATTGATTATCCCGGAAGTCCCGGTCATCAGAATGGGCAGTCCATAAGTTGATAGCGCTGGCCTGTTCATTGCTGTAAATCTGAACATTAATACGGGTTTTGACCACATTATTAAATTTCCACGCTATTTTGGGTAAGGGCTTTTGATCTGCAATCAATTCAAAAAAAGCGGCTAAAGTTTGCAAAGCCTGGTCGCCGCCATTCAGATCATGACCGGCATTGGGTGTCTGGTATATCAGTTTGGGTTCCGGCAAATCATTCCAGTAATGGCGCAATGAATCGACCGTCCAGTAGGGATCGTTAGTGCCCAGCAACAATAGTTTCGGCATAGTAAAACGTTGAATATAGGCATAAGGGTCGATCCAGCTACGCAGATTCCGCATCGCTTCGTTGTCCATTTTCCTGTGCAGATTTAATTCCGTGTAATCTTTTAATTTGGTGCTCTGTTTACCATATATTTGTTCAGACCACTGCAGTTGCGCTTTCATGTTGAGTGTGTCGATAACCATCGGGGCAATCGCGGCTATACGTTTATCGACAGCCGCTGCCAGCCAGGTCGTCCAGCCTCTTTTGGAGGCTCCGCTCACGACAAAACGGTTAATTTGTTGCTTATGTTCGGATTTAACGATGTCCTGAATGGCATCCATTGCTTTGACAGCGCTTTTAACCATAGGAAAGAGCAAAGGCCATGTTTCATCGCCGGTCTTTAAATATTGATTAAAGGTATAGGCAATCAACGCATCTTCACGCCGATCGTCATAGAACGGTTGATTGGGCACATTCATTAAGACCGCGGTAACTGCACCGCTCCGTTCCGCCAGGGTTTTCAGGCTATCAATTTGATTTTCACCATTACCATCGCCCGCGATTCTCAGAAAGGCAATGCCGGGATTGCGGATTGAACCGGGACTTACAATGACTAAATGATGCGTCCAGCTATGGCCTCGCCAGTTTTGGCTTATCAGTTCGTAGTGACCGATGGTTCCCCAGGGCTCATTTAAAACCTTGGTGAGTTGCCAGCGATAATCCGGCTCAGTTCTAGAAATGTAGTTTTCCAAAGGGTTCCCCCAAACAGTTTGGGTTACTAAAAGGCAACAGATGAGACAAGCTCTTTTTATTCGGTTTTGGTGGTAAATAGTCATGATGGAGCCTTTATCATTCATTCTGTTAGCGGACACGTATTCTAGACAGGTTGTAGGGCTCTGGCTTCTTTAAAATCCTGAACCGGGTTGCTTCAAATATTCAATCTCTTCCTTGGTCGATACTCTGCCCGTGATTTTGTTTCTATGATGATAGCGCCCGAATTTTTTGATGATTTCCCGGTGTTTTATTTCAAAATCAAGATTGGAATGAGTGCCATTCTTTTTGTATAAATCCATCGCGATCCCAGGAATGATTATAAACTCGCTGTGCATAAAAGGCATATAGAGAACCAGAATTTTAGTATCGTTTGGTACATATCCTATGATTCATGTCTATACAAGTTAAAATCTATACTGGTAAAGTGTACAGGATAGTTATTTACAAACACCAATAAAGATAATTACGTCAAAGAATTGATTCGGTGTTCTTCCTTCTTATTCCTCTCACCGGGATGGTATAATCGAGTGCTGCAACGAACGGATTCCGTCCACCATCCGCTTCGACTTATCTCAAAGCCTGGAAGAGAACTTGAGCGTTATGTCTTGCTATAATACAACCACTCGAGCCCGCAACGCGCGCCGGCAACATCACGTTAATCCAGGCCTTGCAAAACCGGCTAAAAAACGGCCGGAATTGTTTAATAAGAGCGTTTATAATCAGGCGGGACTTGACATTTTCTCTAAACTCGAAACCTTGTGAAAAATAAGTAGGAGCAACTGCACGATGACTGTCGAACTCTTGATTAACTATACGGTGCAGTTTCTTGGAACCGGGGCCGCATTCTTCCTCGCCTACCGGTCTTTCCAGAAACGCCGCATTCAGCTAGGCGATGAACCGACACTACCCGAATATTTTGTTCGCAGAAACACCTACTGGATAGGAATCGGATCGTACTGCACGTTTATGGCAGCACTTTACTGGT
>JBBQCU010000398.1:0-3908 GCA_038319065.1 Methylococcales bacterium | reverse complement strand
GTTCAATGGCAAGGCGGCCCGACCTGGAAGTGTTTGCGCAGCAGCACAACCTTAAAATGGGCACTATCGCTGATTTGATTCATTATCGTATTCAACATGAGAATACACTGGAACGTATCAGTGAATGCGCATTCCCTACGGAGTTTGGTGATTTTCGTCTTTACGCCTACCAGGACAAAAACGACAATAACCTGCATCTGGCTTTGGTCATGGGCAAGGTTTCCGGTGATGAGCCGATTTTAGTGCGTGTTCATGCGCGGAATTTGCTGGATGATGTGTTTTCATCAAAACGGAACGATTGCAGTGTTTCAATTAGAACTGCCATGCAAAAAATTGCTGAGGAAGGCCGCGGGGTTTTGGTTGTTATCAGACAGAGTGAAGACAATAAATCCCTGGTGGAACTGATTCATCGTTATCAACTCGAAGATAACGGTGTTCTTGGCACCACAAATGCTCCGGATGCAGCGGATTGGCGCATGACCGGAGCGGGTGCAAGAATATTGGCTGACTTGGGCGTACACAAATTGAAAGTGCTGGGTACTCAGAAAAAGTATGTTGGCTTATCCGGGTTTGATTTGGAAGTGTCTGAGCATGTCGGCTAAGAGGCTGGTTAAGAACGTTTTTTCAGAAAATAGAATTTTGTAAATTTAAGAAGAAATTTAAGAAGAGAAATAGTATGTCAACAATAAAAATGTTTGAAGGTAATTTATTAGCACAGGGCGGTAAGTTTTGTATTGTAGCGTCCCGTTTTAACAGTTTTATCGTTGAGCAGTTAGAAGCAGGCGCTATAGATGCCCTGGTACGCCACGGTGCAGATAAAGCGAATATCCATCTCGTTAAAGCCCCCGGCGCGTTTGAGTTGCCGATGGTGGTGCAACGCATAGCAGCAGCTAAAAAATATGATGCCATTATTGCCTTGGGCGCAGTGATTCGTGGCGGCACCCCCCATTTTGAATATGTTGCGGGTGAATGTGTGAAAGGCTTGGCCAGCGTATCTTTACAATATGATGTCCCCGTCAGTTTTGGCGTCTTAACCGTTGATACCATTGAACAGGCGATAGAGCGCGCCGGTACAAAAGCGGGCAATAAGGGTGCGGAAGCCGCACTGTCTGCCATAGAAATGGTAAGTTTATTTAATAATCTGGAAGACTGATGAGTCAAGCCCGCACGAATGCCCGCAAAGCTGCTGTTCAGGCATTGTATCAATGGCAGATGACAGGACAGAGTCTCATTGAGATTGAGCGGCAATTTCTAGAGGAAGAGCGGCTGAAAGACGCTCAAAAAAGCTATTTTACTGAACTGTTTCACGGCGTACCAAAAAATCTGGAAGCTATAGATCTGGTGTTGAGCGAATTTGTAGACCGTCCGGTCGATATGATTGATCCGGTTGAAAGGGCTATTTTAAGAATGGGTGTCTATGAGTTGTTACATCGGCTGGATATGCCTTATCGCGTTGTTTTAAATGAAGGCATTAATCTTGCTAAATACTTTGGTGCCGATGGCAGTCATAAATATGTTAACGGCATTTTGGATAAAGTGGCTCAGCAAAAAAGAGCTGTAGAAATTAAGAGTAAGGTTCAGGGTGAAAGGAGCAAGGAACAGGGAGCAAGGTAAAAAAAGTTCTATTTATTCAGCATGAGGCCAGTCCCTTCTCCCACCGGGAGAAGGTTAGGATGAGGGGATCAAAATAATGCATTTTGCCTTGTTTAAATCTCCCCTCACCCTGCCATCTCCCGCTGGAGAGGTGATGTTGTGCTTCGCGCTGAATGGTTCAAAAGTTTTTTATTTTCCCTTAACCTTGAATCTAACTCATGCCCATTTCAGAATTAGCTCTCATTCAGCGTTTCTTCACACAACAGACGGTAAAAAATTCATCAACACGCTTGAGTATAGGTGATGACTGTGCGTTATTGTCGCTGCCTGACGGTTATGAACTGGCGATGACCACCGATACCATGGTGGAAAATGTGCATTTTTTTGCTGGAACCCGCCCTGAACAACTGGGGCATAAATTATTAGCCGTTAATTTAAGCGATCTGGCCAGTATGGGTGCAAAACCAGTGTCGGTGATGCTGGCATTAACCTTACCGAAGGTTGATGAACAGTGGTTGACTGCTTTTGCAAAAGGCTTTTTAAACCTGGCAGAGCGATATTCAGTGGATTTAATCGGTGGTGATACCACGTCCGGCCCGTTAACGCTCACTGTCCAGGCTATGGGTTTAGTGCCAAAAGGTAAGGCGCTTATGCGTTCAACTGCAAAACCAGGTGATTTTATTTATGTGACCGGGTCCTTAGGCGATGCCGGGCTGGGATTGAAAATCATACGAGGATATAACAGTGTAAATCCGGAGGCAGCTTACACACGCTTTCATCAGCCGGATCCGCGGATAGAAGCAGGACAGGCTTTGATAGGGTTAGCCAATGCGTGCATTGATGTTTCAGACGGCTTGGCAGGCGATTTAGGCCATATTCTGGTGCAAAGCAACGTCGGCGCCTGCCTTGACTGGGATGCCTTGCCGCTGTCCGACGCGGTACTCGCCTATATAAACGATACCGGAGACTGGTCCATGCCGCTAACTGCCGGCGATGACTATGAACTGTGCTTTACAATAAGTCCTGAAAAAGCCGCTCAGCTAATTAAATCCAGAACGGATACGGATTGCGGCTTTTGTCTCACTCTCCCGCCGGGAGAAGGCAGCTTTTATCCCCCTCTCCCTATGGGAGAGGGCAGGGGTGAGGGTTTACAAAAAAACGCAAATCGTAACCGTCCGCAATATATCTATTGCAGAAAAATTGGCGTTATTGAATCCACGCCAGGTTTGCGCCTTCATAGATCCGGCAATATCCAGCCATTTAACAGCAAAGGTTATGAGCATTTTTCTTAATACACAGTATGGTAAAAATAAACTGACGCCCCGGCAGATTCTGTCTGATCCGGTATTGTTTCTGGCTTTCGGTTTTGGCGCGGGTCTGGCAAAAAAAGCGCCTGGCACCTTTGGCACCTTGTCGGCAATTCCCCTTTACTGGCTGTTTGCACAAGCCGATAAACCGGTTTATAGCCTGTTGACCCTGATTGTGACGGCTGCCGGTGTATGGATATGTGGGAAAGCGGCAGAAAAGTTAGATGAACATGATTTTGGCGGCATCGTTTGGGATGAAATTGCAGGCTTCTTGATAACCCTATGGCTGGTCCCTTTTACCTGGCAAACCATGATAGGGGGTTTTATCTTGTTCAGGTTCTTTGATATTCTCAAACCGTGGCCGATTAAATGGCTGGATCAGCATGTGCATGGTGGCTTGGGTATTATGATTGATGATGTCCTGGCGGGCTTGTTCGCCGGTGGGTTGTTGCTGTTAGTGATTGATTGGGGCTGGATTAGTTAACTCAAGTTTTGCCCATCAGCATGAAGTCTGTTTTTCCCTAAAAAACTTCAACCTCTCTATTACATAAAATTTTTTTTGGTCTATACTTAAAAATAACTCATTAATGTTATAGAGATATGAGATAGACTTTTATCACATTAGTAACTAGGATATTTTAACTGGCCATGTGTAATAATTCAGCAAAAAGCCCGGGTTTTACCCTGGTTGAACTCATGATTACCTTGGCTATTGCCGGCATTCTCTTAGCTGTAGGCATACCCAGTTTTAACTCAATGATAAGCAGTAGTCGCCTGACAAGCTATGCGAATGAATTTGTTACCGCTTTAAATCTGGCGCGTAGCGAAGCGGTGAAACGGGGCATGTCCGTGACCGTGCGGAAAGTTGACAATAACTCATTTACCAACAAAGGTGCCGGGGCAAACTGGGAGGACGGGTGGGACGTCTTTACAGATACCGACAGCGATGGCAAATTCGAAGCGGGAGATGTGCTTATCAGAACATTCGCGCCTCTCCAGTCTTTTTAT
>JBBQCU010000397.1:0-3913 GCA_038319065.1 Methylococcales bacterium | reverse complement strand
TCCAAAGGAATAAATGCCTTGAAAAAATTAATTAAAATAACTCCGCCTATTTTCAAATTAAGGCGTTCCGGTACGTTCCTATTGCTCGTTATGTTTGCCATAATTATGCGGTTACCGGTTCAGCAGCAGGCATTCGCGGATCAAGGTGACTCAGTATGGACTGTGTTGCAATTGGATATCAACGGCGCCGTCGGACCCGAGACCAGTGACTATGTCCGGCGCAATTTTGATAAGGCGCTGGAAAACGGGGTGAAGATGATCATAATACGCATCGATACACCCGGCGGACTGGATACTTCGATGCGTGAGATTATCAAAAAAATCATCGCTTCGCCCTTACCGGTGGTCGGCTATGTTGCACCAAGCGGAGCCCGCGCCGCCAGCGCCGGAACCTATATTCTTTATGCCTGCCATGTCGCCGCGATGGCTCCGGCAACCAATCTGGGCGCGGCGTCGCCAGTGCAATTGATCGATATCGGATCCTTACCGGACCAGGACGGGGAAATGAATAACAAAAATTCGGCCAAGCCTGGGAACACATCCGGTCATGCCATGACCGATAAAATTTTAAACGACGCAGTCGCCTATATTCGCGGTCTGGCTACGATGCGCGGCAGAAATGCTGAGTGGGCCGAAAAAGCGGTGCGCCAAGCGGCCAGCATTCCGGCGGACGAAGCACTAAGACTGCATGTCATCGATTTGCTCGCTGCCGATACGGCTGAACTGCTGAACAAACTGGATGGCCGCAAGGTCAACGTTTTAGGGCGGGATGTCGTTTTACAAACGCAAGGTGCTGTTCTCCAGCAGAGCGTTCCCGATTGGCGCAGCAACTTGCTGGGAGTAATTGCCGATCCAAATATTGCCTATATCTTGCTGTTAATCGGTTTGTTCGGAATTGCTGTGGAATTTACGCATCCAGGAGCGGTAGCGCCGGGAACAGCCGGGGTGATTTGTCTATTATTAGCGTTGTATTCCTTTCAACTGTTGCCGGTTAATTATGCGGGTATCGCACTGATCGTTTTAGGTCTTGGTTTGATGGTGGCCGAAGCGTTCGCGCCTAGTTTCGTTATCCTCGGCATCGGCGGTATTAGCGCGTTTGTTTTCGGATCGTTAATTCTTATCGATTCCGAAGCGCCGGGTTTCGGCATCAATAGGGGTTTAATCGGCGGCTTTGCCCTAAGCAGCGCGGCTTTTTTTATTATCGCCCTCGGCATGCTACTGAAAGTAAGGCGCAGACCGGTGGTCAGCGGCAGGGAAGAATTGCTCGACAGCATCGGCGAAGCCATTGAAGATTTTGCCGAAACCGGCATGGTGCGCGTCCATAGTGAAACCTGGCGGGCTCGAACTGACCGCCCGCTGCATAAAAACGATAAAATAAAGATCACCGGCCTCGACGGTTTATTGCTATCCGTCACCCCTTGTCAATCAGAGGAGAAACAATAATGCTTACCTACTTTTTAGCTATTTTCGGCAGTCTTCTTTTTCTGCTCCTGGTGAGCGCCTTCAAAATCCTTCGCGAATACGAGCGTGGCGTCATTTTTATGCTCGGACGTTTTGCCGGGGTAAAGGGCCCCGGGCTTATTATCGTTATCCCCTTTATTCAGCAAATGGTGCGTGTTGATTTGCGCACCGTGGTCATGGACGTTCCCACTCAGGACGTGATTTCCCGCGACAATGTTTCGGTTAAGGTCAATGCCGTGGTGTATTTTCGCGTTATCGAGCCGGACAAAGCGATTATCCAGGTGGAAAACTTCTACAACGCTACCAGTCAATTAGCCCAAACGACCTTACGTTCCGTATTGGGACAGCATGAGCTGGATGAAATGCTGGCCGAGCGCGATCGATTGAATGTCGATATCCAGACTATTCTTGATCAGCAAACCGACGCTTGGGGTATCAAAGTTTCACTCGTCGAAATCAAGCAAGTGGATTTGGACGAAAACATGGTGCGCGCTATCGCCAAACAAGCGGAGGCGGAACGGGTGCGACGCGCCAAAATCATCCATGCGGAAGGAGAAATGCAGGCGGCCGAAAAACTATTGGGTGCCGCCACAATCCTGGCGCAACAGCCGCAGGCAATTCAGTTACGCTATTTGCAGACTTTGACGGAAATTGCCGGCGATAAATCCTCGACCATCGTTTTCCCTTTGCCGATTGATCTATTGAAGCAAAAGTAATAGTAGCCGGAGAAAACAATATGAAAAAGCATTTATCAGGAATAACAAAATGCACAGTTTTGATCCTGCTTGTATTCACGCCCTTTATATCGGATGTTTTTGCAGGCGTTAATAAAAAAGAAGATGTCTCAGCAGCGCTGCCCAGTGTTAATAAAATCTCGCCGGTGACAAAACGCAAAGTATTGGCAGAGAAGAAACAGCAACTTGTAACTGAAGCTGAAGAAGCGGTTTCAGGAACTCAAAAAGCGCTCGAGGCTTTAGAGAAAAAGGATCCCAAGACAGCTCTTTCTATCTTGCAGCTGGTTTCGGGAAAACTGGATATTATTCTGGCAAAAGATCCATCCATGGCTTTGGTACCAGCCGGTATTGAAACTGATATTTTTGATTTTAACGGCGATGCCAAGACCATTAAACAAGAAATCAAGAAAGCTGATAAGTTACTTGATGCCGGAAAAATTCAAGGGGCCCGGCAGATACTTAGCGGGTTAGCGAGTGAACTACGCATTACCTTAATAAATATTCCTCTTGGTTCTTTCCCCTTGGCAATTAAAGAGGCTGTCAAACTCATTGATGCAGGAAAAACAAATGAGGCCGCGAACATTTTAAATGACGTATTAAATATGCTGGTCAAGACGACGGAAATCATTCCTCTGCCAATACTTAACGCAGAAACCTTGCTGACCGAAGCATCCGGATTGGAGTATAAGGAAGACTTGTCCATGGAAAAAAGTACAGAGGAAGTCATGAAACTGGCAAATGAGGCAAAGGATAACCTGAAACTTGCCGAGTTGCTGGGTTACGGAAGTAAGGACAACTATAAAACGCTTTACAATGCAATTGACGATATTGAAGAAACGCTCCATTCTGAAAAATCCCGTACGACATGGGAAAGAATCAAGCAATCACTTAGTGAATTGAGAAACAATATTGTACATTTTAAAAAATAACCAATAACAACATCTTTTCTATATAACTGGATCATTCCAGAGCGTTTATTGAATATAATACTCTTAACTGTCGTGCAATTAACACAATCGGATGAACTACTTCCATCCTGATACCACGATCCCTTAATCCTGCTGCTATATGCAACACACAGCCTATGTTGGAGCTAACCAGATAGTCAGGTTGAGTTTCCAATGCAGCCTCCAATAAGTCTGCTAACAACGCTTGCGCCATTTTTGGATGCTTCAGCATATAGCTGCCCGCAGAACCACAACAAGGGGCAGTCTCAGGCAATACCCTTATGTTGATACCCGGCAGTTGTTCCAGTAGTTTTATAGCGCCCTTTTCTTCGCGCATAATATTTTTTAGCGAGCATGGCGTATGCAAACAAACCGATACCGCTAAAGGCATAAGTTGCTCGCCAAGATTACAATCGGATTGGCTTAAAAACTGACTAATATCGACTATTTTACCGGCAAATTCACTCTGTTTATATTCCTGTAAATGGCTGCCGCAACCGCTTGCGATAGTCACAATCGCATCTAAACCCTGGTTTTCAAAGGCATTGCAATTGATTTTTGCCAGTTGCTCGGCTGTTTCTCTGTCACCGTCATGTAAATCCAGGGCACCGCAACAGGTTTGTTGACCGGGTAATGACACATTAAAGCCGGCAGCTGTTAAGACTTTAATAGCTGCATACACCGTTTCCTGATCCAGCAAAGTCCCCATGCAGCCGGTAAACAAGCCCACAGTTCCTTTTACCCCGGCAGAGGCAACATAAAAGTGCTTTA
>JBBQCU010000396.1:0-3914 GCA_038319065.1 Methylococcales bacterium | reverse complement strand
TTATGCAACAGACTTAACTGACGCTATTTACTGTAACCGTATGGGCAGTTAGTTCCTCATAAATCTGATTTTATGCAGAATGTTGTGTGCATGATTAGTTAAGCACAATATGTCAAGAGGAGCTAATTTACTTTTATGCTGATGGTATTCAAAAATGAAACGTAACAAAATAATTGATATCTCAAGTAAGGACAGACTAAAACTGCATCAACGATACATTGCTTTTCATGAAGCAGGACATGCAGCAGCTATTTATTTAAGTAATAAAGTCAAAAATCTTCCACCGGTATTTTTTAAAATCATTTTTAAGGGAATAAACGATGATAGGAATTATGATGTAATCATATATCAAGCAACACATGACGATTGTATTGCAAGAGTGGAAGGTGGTCGCTTGATTGAGTCGTTACCTCTTTCTGTTGATGACTTTTTGCATAATACAGAAAACGCACTGATGCAGGATTATAGGCTGGCCTTTGAGTCGGACATCATTAATCTGCTTGTAGGCCCATTAGCTGAGGCTAAATTTATTTTTAATGGCGATGATAAGCTATTTAATCATCAGGTTGTTAATCTTAAAGCGCTTAAAAATTATGGTGGCGGTTCCGACCTTGCCTTGGTTCGTGAATATTTAGAAAGCTTTTCTGCAAGCAAACAGCGGCAAGATGAAAAACTGGATGAGTTGTTCACTGCCGCATTTAATTTTGTAAATGATGATGCAAACTGGAAGGCCATTTCCAAGCTGGCCAATTATATACTCGAAAGTAATAAAAACATTATCAGTTGCGAAGAGGCGGTTTCTATACTTGAATCGTAAAGAAACTGATTCGATTCGCGTAGGGTATTGACATCCTTTTCGTGCCCGCGCGCGAAATGGACTGCTTGCTAAGGACACGAAGAACACTTCGTGTTGTCTTGGTTTAGATGATTTGGGCTACCAACTTAAGCGGGTACAGATAACATCCCTTAAAGGGATGTTATCTGTAAAATCGTCTTGCTTTAAATTAGCGGCTTTATTATGTCTTAAGTTGATGACTTTTGGTACAAATCCGGCTTTATCATTTTTACGTTTTTCGCATACTAACATCAGGTAACTCAGTTTATTCAACTTTGCAGCCCAGGAGTTTGTTTACTTCGTTTTTAATCATCGTATCATAATGGCGGCGCAAAACAGAATCAGTCGGGCGAATTGGCATGTTAGACTCAACAATAGCATAGAGATTAGTAATGGCATGCCGCCGTAACATTGAATCTTCGGGTAGTTTTGGATTTTCGTCTTGAGATGTTAACTCTTCACGACTAATTTCAGCTTTGAGTAATGGTTCAGCTTTTTTTTGGGGCTGCTGGATTTGTTGAGCCAAAGTTTTTTTATGGTCTTCATAATTGGATATCAATCGCTCGATCGCCCCTTGATCACATAAGCATTGTTCTATTTCAGCGGTTATTATCGAGTCATAATGACGGCTCAATGTAGAGTCGGTTGGACGAGGGGGTTTAAGGGATTCAATCATAGCCCATAAATGGGTGAGATAATGTCGTCTCAACATTGAATCTTGAGGAAGGTTTTCATTTTTGTCTTTTTGGGGCTGGGCAACCGGTTCGTTGGTTGTTGACTCTATAATAAGCCGGCTATCAGGTCCAGTAGAGCCTGGTGATTCTTTTGCTTGTGCTACTGATAAAGGCTCTTTTTTAGGCTCTGTATCTAATATTGGATTATTGGGTAGTTTATTTTTCTCTGCTTCCATCACCGGCTCTGAAAATTGATGGCCTGTTTCAAATATTTCTTTTTTTGGAATCCTTTTTCGTACCATAATAACTATCAGAATTATTATTAGCAAAAGTACTGCGGCAATGGTTGCAATTATAAGTTCAGGTTGATTCATAATAACTCTCCTGCTTTAAGAAGAAAAAAAGAGACTACATTTCAGAGCTATTCTTCCTAATTTGGCAAGAATAAGTCATTTATATTCTATAAGAACTTATTTTGGCGATGTAAGCAGCCGTTCAATATATTCATCCGTCAAACTATAACATTTGTAGATTAAGTTGGCGACACTCAGCTAAACAAAATTCTATCAAGTCACTTAATGTCCAATCCAAGAGTGGGTAGTTAACCGATTATGGTTTGACAAGGCTCCTCTGAGCGAAGCGAAGGGTTCACTACGAACAGTTTCAATTTATATTGCCTAGTGCCTGGGTAGGGGTCGAAACAACAAAATCAAATTGACAAGCGATGCTGCCACTCGGTGATTTTTACTTTTAAATCATCCATATTGATGGTGGTTAGCTGGCGTCGTTTTAATAATCGCTTACCGGCCACCCACACATCCGTGACTTGTTGGCGGCTGGCTGCATAAACGATTTGCGAAACCGGGCAATATAACGGTTGTGTTTCCAGGTAGTTTAAATCAATAGCAATCACATCGGCGGCTTTGCCCACACTAAGCGAGCCACAACAGTTATCAAGCCCCAGGGCTTTAGCGCCATTAATGGTTGCCATGCGTAATGCCGTCATAGCGGGAATAGCACTGGCATCACCGGCAACCGCTTTACCCAGCAAAGCTGCAGTACGCATTTCTCCAAACATGTCCAGATCATTGTTACTGGCAGCGCCATCCGTACCTAAAGCCACATTTATACCTGTCGCCAGACAGCGAGCAACCGGACAAAATCCGCTGGCCAATTTTAGATTGGACTCCGGACAATGCACAATATGAGCGCCCGATTCTGCCAACAGACAGATTTCCTCCTCGGTTAACTGGGTCATGTGTACAGCTATTAATGAGGGATTGACTAGTCCCAGTTCGTGCAATCTTTGCAAAGGCCGTTGCCCGTTTTGTACATGCGCCTGCTCGACTTCATGCAAGGTTTCGTGAAGATGGATATGTATCGGCAACTCCATTTCATCAGCCAGTGTTTTGATTTTTTGCAGGGGCTTATCAGATACTGTGTAAGGTGCATGTGGTGCAAAAGCTGGCGAACACAGGTCTGAAAGGCGTAGTTGCTCATGAAGGGCCAAGCCTTTTTCAATATATTCATCGCTGTTTTGAGCCCAAACTGATGGAAAATCAATAACAATCAACCCGACTTTGGCGCGTATTCCATGGTGTATAGCCTGCCCTGCGGTAATCTCGGGAAAAAAATACATGTCATTGAAGCAGGTCGTCCCGCCCTGAATCATCTCGGCAATGGCTAAATCAGTCCCATCCTTAACAAACGCTTCACTCATCCATTTTTGTTCCAGCGGCCAGATATGGTTTTGTAACCATTCCATCAGCGGCAAATCATCGGCAATTCCGCGCATTAAAGTCATCGCGGCATGGGTATGGCAGTTGATTAAACCGGGCAGTAAAGCGTGATTCTCGAGATTTTCGGTAGTTGTGCCCTGATATTTTTGTTTGGCAAGGCCGGAAGGCAGCAAATCAATAATTTTGCCGCTATCAATCACCAGGGAATGGTGTTCGTAGGTTACGGATTCCGGTTCAACGGGTATAATCCAGCGAGCATGGATGAGGGTATCGACTATCATGAGTTGTTCCTGTGAGTGGATGGCTTGGCATTAGCGTAACCTGATATTTTGCTTCTACGATTGTTGGATTACGCTGAGCAACTTACTATTTTTTCTACCGGCGAAATTATAACTTCTTACCATCAGGTTTTATTAGATAATGACACAACAAACTAAATTGACTGTACAAGCCCTGCAATGGACCGGCACTTCTTTAAAAGTGCTGGACCAGCGGCAATTGCCTGAAACACTTGTTTATGATGACTATCACAATGCAGCAGGCGTCACAGAGGCGATTGCCACCATGCGAGTACGCGGTGCACCGGCGATTGGTATAGCGGCTGCTTACGGTGTCGCACTTTCTGTCATCCGGCACACGGCAGAAGCCCCCTCACACTGGCAGCAA
>JBBQCU010000395.1:0-3953 GCA_038319065.1 Methylococcales bacterium | reverse complement strand
AATCAGGTGCGCATTGCCGAACGCAAAGAGCATGATGCTCTGAAAGGTCACAAATACACATTTCTAAAGAACCGCGAAAACCTATCCGACAAAAAAGAAAAAGAGCTGGATGAACTGATTAAACTCTACCCCACGTTGGGAGAAGCTTACCGCTTAAAGGTGCTATTCAATGATCTCTGGGAAATGCCCGACAAACCAACTGCAGACGCTTTTCTGAGGCAATGGTGTGACGAGGTGGACGCTGCCAAGATTCCAGCGTTTATGAAGTTCGCCAATACGGTTCGAGCACATTGGTCGGGGATTGTGCATTTCGTTGAATCACTCGTCACCAACGGCATTCTTGAAGGCATCAATAGTAAGATTCAGTTGGCTAAACGTCGAGCCAGAGGCTACCGCAATATCAACAATTTCATTAATATGATTTACTTCCTTTGCGGGAAGTTAAAATTTGATCACCCACTGTATTTCACATAGAGCCAAACCTAGTTTGTCGTTCAGTTGTTTCGCGCCATCGAAACGCAGCCCATAGCTCTGGCTGGATTTGGTATATTTGGCCGCATCATCGTTATCCAGGAAATACCCGTAAGCAACGGCATAGCCGTAGGTACCCACTTTATAGTTGAGATTGAAGAGCGGGGATGTCATTGTATCCTTAGTTGTATTAAAAGATTGCACACGGCCAATATAACCAGCTGTTGCGGTTAAATTGGGAATCGATTTATTGACGATCAGCGCGCCGTCGTAGGTTTGCTCCAGCTGCCGCCAGCCTACGTTGCCAATAAACCGGTCATCGTCCAGTTTTATTCGCTGCCGCCCGCCGATGATATTGGTGTCGGGAATGCCTTTATAGCTGAGCCATAATTGGTCGAGTTCGCTTGCTTGGGGATCGGCGACGATGGAGTATTGTCTTAGGTTGTTACGGGTACTATTATAATCTTCCTGCATCGCTACAAGGCCTTGGTATTCGGCAAAACCCTGAAAGCCGTAAAATTGGGGCGTCAAATAGCCTGCACGTAACAGCAGTGTGTTGGCGTTAGCGTTCTGAAGCGGTCCATCATTGTCGATGTGCTCGTAACGGTAGCGTAAATCGAATTTAACTTGGCCATATTCGCCATCGTCTGCACCGAATTTGAGGGCATTTTCAATCGATTTGTCAAAGGTATAATTGGACGCTGGCGGCTTTACGGGCGCGTAATTGGCCGACGGTACGGCCACTGAATAATAAGACGGCGCCGGGTCGGCAGCCACCGGAGCGGTAAAAAAAGGCAACAAGGCCACTGCTACGGAGTGTAATCGAAAACGTGAATTCATCAGTGTTGTGATTGTATTTGAAAGCATGGATCTTCTCAGTTTTTAATAAATACTTTTAAGCTAGGGCTTGGACGGGTTAAGATCAAAAGCACAACAACGATCAAAATAGCACTGTGATGACTCGATATCTTTAAAGGCTGACATCTTTGTTAGGGGTCCGTCGAAAAATTTAAACTCAGTAAGTCATTTCCATTTCTGAGAATTGGCAATTAACTTCCCACTTTGACTAACTTTTCGACAAAACCCGCGAGGTCCTGTAAGGTTTGTCAAGCCCATAGTCTGCTGTAACGCCAAAGGCTCAATTACTATCAAAAACAGATTGTTTTAATTTGCCAGAAGTTTCCTTTTGAGGGATCTCAATAGTTACTGTGCCTGACAATACATCTGCCAGCGTTGCTGCATCAAGAACGTGTAAATAGGCATTCCCCGCGCGTGCCAGTAAGCCCTTTAAACCACAACCTGGCAGCAACCGACATTGCTGTTGCGTTGGATCAAAACATTCTACCCAGTAAAATTGCTTTTCCATGCTTCTTACCACTTCACCAATACATATCATCTCCGGGGAGCGCTGCAATGAAAAGCCGCCCCCCTTACCACGCGTTGTCTTGACAAAACCTTTGACACCCAACTGATGGACAACCTTGACCAAATGATTGTTGGAAATATTAAAAAAGTCAGCGATTTCCGAAATAGTGGCCTGCCTGTTCGGTGACATTGCCAAATAAATCAGGGTCCTGAGCGCGTAATCTGTGTAACTGGTGATTTGCATGTTGCTAGCATCCCGAAAAAGAATTATAGTATAACATGCATTTAGAATACAACTTTTAGAGAAATTGTAAATCTTTAAGAGCTGATATCTCCAAAATTAAGCTGCAAGCCTGCCGTTCCTAAGGCGATATGCTGTGTCAAGAGAGTTTGCTTGAATCATTTAGCGCGTAAACAAGGTTAATATGTCTATTGTTGATAACGTCACACCCGGCCAGCAGTCGAGGGCTCTCTGGTTAAGCACCGTAGCCTTCACCGCCTGTTTTGCAGTTTGGACTATCTTTTCAATCATTGGTCTGCAAATTCAAAAAGATCTGGGTTTAAGCGAAACCGAATTCGGTTTACTGGTGGGTACGCCTATTCTTTCCGGATCGTTAATTCGGCTGATACTGGGTATTTGGAGCGATCAGTACGGCGGTCGTATCGTCTATGCCATAGTAATGGTGACGGCAGCTATTGCTACCTTTCTGCTGACTACGGTCGACACTTACCTTATGTATCTGGTCGCTGCATTAGGTATCGGTATCGCGGGTGGGGCGTTTGCCGTGGGTATCGCCTACACGTCGCGCTGGTTTCCTACCGAGAAACAAGGCACTGCGCTGGGTATTTTCGGTCTGGGCAATGTCGGCGCAGCAGTCACTAAATTTACAGCGCCTTTTGTGATGGTGGCTTTTGGCTGGCATGCCGTGGCGCAGATATGGGGAGCGGCTTTGCTGCTAATGGCGGCAATTTTTTGGTTTGTCAGCGAAGATGAGCCCATGCTGAAAGCCAGACGCCTTTCAGGTGCCAAGCCGGATTCGTTTATGAAACAGCTGGAACCGCTTAAAAATATGCAGGTATGGCGGTTTTCGCTGTACTACTTCTGCGTTTTTGGTGCCTTTGTCGCCTTGGCGCTCTGGCTTCCTCGTTATCTGGTTGGCGCCTACGGCTTCAATATTAAGGCAGCGGGTATGCTGGCAGCCTCCTATTCCATTTTTGCCAGTTTATTTCGTGCGTTGGGTGGCTGGTTATCCGATCGTTACGGAGCGAGGCTGATTATGTACTGGACGTTTATTGTTGCCGCTATATGCACCTTTTTTCTTTCTTATCCACCTACCGATTATGTGGTGCATGGCATTAAAGGCGACATCAGTTTTAGTTTGGCGATCGGTCCAGCGGGTTTCATCTTTTTAATATCTGTACTGGGTTTGTTTATGTCGTTTGGCAAGGCGGCAGTGTACAAGCATATTCCGGTTTATTATCCCGGCAATATCGGCGCAGTGGGTGGCGCTGTCGGTATGATCGGTGGTCTGGGCGGCTTTTTATTGCCGTTGACTTTCGGCATGTTGAACGATTTAACCGGTATCTGGAGCAGTTGTTTTATGCTGCTGTTCGTATTGGTAATGATTGCGCTGACCTGGATGCACTTTTCCGTTGTCCGAATGGAGCGTCGCGTTGTACCTGAATTGGCCCGAGTTTCGACTGACCTGCCCGAATTGAGTCATCCCTCATCTCTGGTTCTTACTGATTGGAATCCTGAAGACCAAAGCTTCTGGGAAAAGACCGGCAAGCGTATAGCCACTCGTAACCTGTGGATCAGTATTCCATCACTATTGCTGGCGTTCGCTGTGTGGATGGTGTGGAGCGTGGTGGTTATTAATTTGCCCAGCATCGGTTTTAAATACACCACCAATGAATTGTTCTGGTTGGCAGCGTTGCCTGGCTTGTCCGGGGCAACCTTGCGGATTTTCTATTCCTTTATGGTGCCTATTTTTGGAGGCCGTCGCTGGACGACGATTAGTACCGCCTCGTTGCTGTTACCCTCAATCTGGATAGGTTTTGCGGTGCAAAATCAAGAAACGCCTTACATTTTAATGGCCGTATTAGCTTTGTTGTGT
>JBBQCU010000394.1:0-3957 GCA_038319065.1 Methylococcales bacterium | reverse complement strand
CAAAATGGCTTCTTCTATCCGCTTGATGTCTTGCTCCGGCAATTCCACGACATCCCTCAACGACAGCAATCCCTGCTCCAGGGCTTGTGAGAAATGATTATAAATGGTGTCCTCTTTATAACCTCGTTTTTGGGCAATCTGCTGCACGCTGTAACCCAACTTCAACAGATCCACCGAATCGACCACCGTATCCGGTACTTTGCGGTCATCGATAAATTCGCTGATAACCGCTAAAAATTGATCACCATACAGCTTTAGTTTTTGCTCACCAACACCCGGCAATAATGCCATTAGTTGCAGATTGACCGGCTTGGCTTCAAGCATGGCCATCAGTGTTGCGTCATGAAAAATAATGTAGGGCGGGACATCCTGTGCATCGGCAATCTCACGCCGCTTGGTGCGTAAAGCGTCCCATAGCGCGGCGTTGACCTCGCTAACTGTTTTGTTGCTGGTGGTTTTTTTACCGGGTTTGATTTTCTCAGGTTTTAGGTCTTTGCGTAATATCAGTTGCTGTTCTCCGCGCAGAATAGGACGGCACGCGTCTGTCAGTTGCAACACGCCAAAATGATCAAAATTGACGGCAACCAGGCCTCGCGAGACTAACTGTCTAAATACCGAAGACCATTGTTGTTCATCCAGTTCTTTACCTATGCCAAAAGTGGATTGTTTATCATGGGCAAAACTGATAATCCGTTCGGTTAGCTTGCCGCGCAATACATCAATCAAATAGCCCACACCAAAGCGTTGACCGGTACGGTAAATACAGGATAACGCCTGTTGTGCAACGAGTGATCCATCCCAAGTTTCCACAGTATCCAAACAGGTATCGCAATTATTACAGGGCTGCTCAAGATGATCGCCAAAATAATTTAATAAGGCCTGCCGCCGGCAATGCACTTGTTCACATAAGGCCAGCATGGCATCGAGTTTATGCATCTCCAGGCGTTTATGGGCTTCATCGGCATTAGAATCCGCCAGCATTCGCCGGAGAGTGATGACATCTTGCAAGCCATATGCCATCCAGGCATTGGCGGGTAAACCATCACGGCCTGCCCGGCCGGTTTCCTGATAATAGGCTTCCACGCTTTTTGGCAAATCCAGATGGGCAACAAAACGCACATTGGGTTTATCAATACCCATGCCAAAGGCAATGGTTGCAACAATCACCAGACCATCTTCCATTAAAAACCGGTGTTGATGCCGGTAACGCAAATCGCCAGTCATGCCTGCGTGATAAGCCAAGGCATTAATGCCTTTGGTCCTCAACCATTCGGCGGTTTCATCCACTTTTTTACGCGATAAACAATAGATGATACCGGCGTCCCCTGCATGTTCTGCAAGGATAAAATCAATGAGTTGTTGCCGGGCATTTTGCTTCTGGACAATCCGGTAACGGATATTGGGGCGGTCAAAACCACTGAGAAAAAGCGGGGCTTGCTCCAGCCTTAAGCGCAGAATAATTTCCTGACGGGTTTTTTCGTCTGCGGTTGCCGTCAGTGCGATACGCGGAATATCGGGATATTGCTCATGCAACATGGAAAGCTGCAAATAATCGACCCGAAAATCATGGCCCCATTGGGATACGCAATGCGCCTCATCAATGGCAAACAAGGCAATCCTGATGCGATCAAACAAGGCTGAAGTACGCACTGAAGTCAGCCTTTCCGGCGCTATGTACAGCAAATCCAGGTCATCATCAAGTAACTGAATCTCAATACGCCGGGCTTCTTCCGCGGATAAAGTGGAGTTAAGAAAAGCGGCTTTCACGCCCAATTGAAGTAAGGCACTCACCTGATCCTGCATTAATGCGATCAGCGGAGAAATAACGATACCGACACCCGGCCTTATTAATGCTGGAATCTGGTAGCACAACGATTTGCCACCGCCTGTCGGCATCAATACCAAGGCATCCCGCCCAGCCAAAAGGTGTTCAATCACTTCCTGTTGTTGACCTCTAAAACTATCATAACCAAAAACGGTTTTGAGTATTTCAATAGGCTTTTTATTCACCGCTTCTCCCGCGCTACGATAATATTTCTTCAATCAGTTAAACCCTTTATAATAAACCAATTATACAGGACCGCAGGGAACACACGCCCACTCTATGACTATTATAAATAATAAGCGTTCGACGCGCCTGGATCAACTTCTGGCAAGCGGCCAACCAAATCTGCTCTGTGGTGGGCTCAAAGGGATTGAAAAAGAAAGTCTGCGTATTGCCAAAGATGGCTTTATTGCACAAACCCCTCACCCCGCAGCTTTAGGTTCGGCACTGACACATCCGGCTATCACCACGGATTATTCTGAAGCACTGATTGAATTAATTACCCCGCCATTTGCTGATATAAGAGACTCCCTGGTCTATTTGCATAACATCCACCAGTTTGTTTATAGTCATCTGGACAATGAAATACTATCGGGAGCCAGCATGCCCTGTGGCATCGATGGCGATGAAAGCATTCCCATTGCTGAATACGGATCATCCAACATAGGTCGCATGAAGCATGTTTATCGTCACGGCTTATGGCATCGCTACGGCAGAACCATGCAGGCCATTGCTGGTATCCATTTTAATTATTCGGTACCCGAAGCCCTGTGGATCGCCTTGCACCAACGAGAAGACAGTCAAATCAGTCTGGAACAATTCATCAATGATGCTTACTTCGGTTTAATTAGAAACTTTCAGCGGCTGGGCTGGTTAATCCTGCATTTATTCGGCGCATCGCCGGCCATCTGCAAAAGCTTTTTCAAAAGCCGTCCGGCATTGATGTCACAATTTGAAGAATTTGATCAGTGTACACTCTATCATCCCTATGCGACCTCATTACGCATGAGTGACATAGGTTACAAAAGCAAAAATCAGGCTAATCTGAATATTGATTACAATTCCTTATCCGGCTATGTCAGCAGCCTGAGTAAAGCCATTGAAACTCCCTACCCTGAATATGAAAAAATCGGTGTTGTTGTCGATGGCGAATACCGTCAACTAAACAGCAATATCCTGCAAATCGAAAACGAGTTTTACAGCACCATTCGGCCCAAGCAAATTATCAACTCAGGCGAAAAACCGACGCTGGCCCTTAAACGCCGGGGCGTCCGCTATATCGAAATGCGTTCTCTTGATCTGGATTTATTTAACCCCATCGGCATAGACGAAGCTAAAGCCCGTTTTATAGAAGCTTTATTACTCACCTGTTTGTTTAAAGACAGCCCCGGGATTTCAGACCAGGATCATCAGGTTAATAACGCCAATCAGTTGGCGGTTGCAAATTTTGGCAGAAAGCCAGGCCTGGAACTTGATAAAGGCAATCAAAAGATTCCTTTGCAGGAGTGGGCCGCGGAAATTCTTGAATCCATGCAGCCGGTATGTGCCATTCTTGATAAAGAGGATGCCGGCAAACCTTATAGCTCCGCTCTGGCCCAACAGCTGCTGTTAATCCAAAATCCGGATTTAACTGCATCAGCACGAATACTGAACCGCATGACTGAAACCCGGCAACCCTTCAGCAGTTTCGCGTTAAATATGTCTGCTGATCATGCACGGTATTTTGGTGACAATAAACTGGATAAAACCCATACACAAGCGTTTGACGAGATGGCTGAGTTATCCCTTGCCAAACAGAAAGAAATCGAAAGCAAAGAGCAACTCCCTTTCGATGATTTCCTGAAGCAATATTTTTCACAAAAATAAAATAGTGATCCATACCACCATGACACCCTTCGATATACAGCAATTACAAATAGGACTGGCCCATAAAAATCCGCGTTCAATTCTTAAAAAAGCGTTGGAACTGTTTGATAGTATTGCAATCTCTTTCAGCGGCGCAGAAGATGTAGTGTTGATCGATATGGCTGTCAATATCAGAAAAGATATCCAGGTTTTTACCTTGGATACCGGTCGCTTGCATCCCGAAACCTATCGCTTTATAGAAAAAGTCAGAAAACATTATCAGATAG
>JBBQCU010000393.1:0-3960 GCA_038319065.1 Methylococcales bacterium | reverse complement strand
AAGCCGAGAGCCGCACTTGCCTGAAAAAAGGCTACAATCCACCTTTAATCATCACCATCCGCTAAAAGCGTTACCAAAACAACGCTTTCGGTTTGTTCTTACGAAAGGCGGCTTTAAATTCCTCGCCGCAACCAACAAAATACGAAGAGATATTTTCTTATAATAAAGTCTGCCTTCCGACTACCACCGGGCTCGTCCAACAACCGGTTCAGATTGTGGCTCGCTATCGCTCGCACAATCTAACCTTATTCGTTAGGCAAAAGCAGTTTTTCCCACCAGAGTGGCATTATGATAGGAGTCGTATCTGTGAGTTTGGCGTTTGGCACATACTGATGCTCACAAATAGCTCCCCATCTTACGATACATTGGAGAATAGTGAATAACGGCAATACCCAGTACAGTAAAAACACACCCCAAGTGTGAGTAATAGTTAAAATGATTGTTGCTGTAATAAAATATGCAGGACGAATCCAAGCCGGTATTTTACTGGGACGCTTAAATAAGGTGAAATTTGACTGCGCCATTTTGCCTTTAATCATCGTCCAAACGTTCAAAGCAAACAAGTCAGTAAGAAACAATTTCACCAGTTTTCGGTTGGACATCGGAAAAATCCAGTCGTCGCCGATTTTTCGCGAAATGTCTTCATCTTTGTCGGTGAAATAACTGCGATGATGCAACATGTGGACTTGCGAATAGCCTTCAACTGTCATCAATAACAACGGATAGGTAGTGAAAAAATTGACGAACAGGCCGCCATAAGCAGATTTGAATGCGAGGCAGTGTGATTGTTCATGGGTTAGCAGGAATAAAATATGTTGTCTGGTTGCGATAATAAAAATAGCGAACAGGCTTACCCAAATGTTTTGCGCCCAAACAGCACAGCCTATGGCACTAAATATGATTAACCAGGCCATTACCAGTTGAAGCATGAAATTGCCAGGCCGACGACCCGCTAGTCTGTTTATTTCAGCTTGTGCTTCTGGAGAAAGTGATTTTTTATCGCCCAGGACGGAGGGTTTAAGTAATGAGCTATGTTTCATAAATTTCCCTAAAATAATTAATAATTACGCGAGGCAAACAAGTATTGCCTTGTTTAGTAAAAGGTTGTAGACCTGTCAATTAAAAGCATAGTTATTATTTATCGTAGTACAAGACGTGGGGGAAATGAGTTCTGTCGCAAAGTTTGTCAGTTTGAACAATAATTGACCATTTTTAGCAATTGATAAATACGATGATTAGTTTTAAAGGCACACACTTTCCCAAAGATATCATTCTCTACGCTGTTTTTTACGTCAGCTATGGTGTCTTATCGTGATCTTGAGGTCATTATGGATGAAAGCGGGGCTAAAGTTGATCATTCCACACTCAATCGCTGGGTTATCATCTACTATCTTCCTTGACTTTGGCGGCTTATGATTTGAAAGTATTTATTTTGCGAATAAGTTTAAAGAATTTCCAGAACCAGCATGGAAATATCGTCCTCGAAGCCCTCACTTCGGCGCCAGGAGCTAATGCGTTCGTCAAACAGGCGAGTGACCTCGCTAACATTTAAATGCCGGGTTTCATCAACAAACAGCCGTAATCGCTCGCTACCGAACATTTCGCCATCGGGAGATTCACACTCGGTAATGCCATCTGAATATAAAAAAAAGCGATCACCTGAGCAATATTTCAGATGCACTGATTCATAGCTTGCATCAGTGATAATTCCGACTGGAAGCCCACCACTGACAATAAACTCTGCCTGTTTTCCTTTTTGCAGATAAAGTGAATGTGGATGTCCTGCCTGGCACAATTCAATTGTGCAGGAAAGTGTATCGATCACACCGTAAATCATAGTGAAGTAAAGAATATAGTCGATATTCGTTTGAAACTGCTGATTAAGATTCTCTACAACAGAGGAAGCTGATCTTAACTGATAATAAGGCGCTTCCGGTAAGCTGAATTTTAAATGATTGCTATAACCCATATCTGGAGATAGTAATCTACTAAGCACAGAAGACTGCATGGCTGACGCTGTGCCATGTCCTGCTACGTCAAGAATATAAAAGCCAACATGATGTTCATCCAGTCGGAAAAAATTAAAAATATCACCCGACATATTAGTCGATGGACGCA
Organism: Methylococcales bacterium; assembly: GCA_038319065.1. Taxonomy (GTDB): domain Bacteria; phylum Pseudomonadota; class Gammaproteobacteria; order Methylococcales; family Methylomonadaceae; genus Methylobacter_C. The sequence goes on along the minus strand of JBBQCU010000393.1, from coordinate 1,842 downwards.
ACAGCCATTCAATGGTGATGCCTTGAATATTGGATGAGGCGATAGGCAGCAGACTACGTTGCATATTCGCTGCCATTTTCAGGTCGTGTTTAGTAACCTCATTGGTTGCCAGCAATTTATTGCTTATTTCGGTCATGCGGAAATTATTTTCTTGTAGTTTTTTTAACCTATGTTCTCCCGCTCGTATTCGTGCGAGCAATTCATCAAGGTGAATGGGTTTAAGAATAAAATCATCAGGGCCTGCTTCCACAACTTGCTCCGTAAATTGTGTATCATCAAGCGAAGTCATCAGTATCATATAGGTATAAAAAGGCAAATTTAATGTTCGCACACCCTGGATAAGAACAGTGCCGTTACCGTCCGGCATAATCCAGTCAGTAATAACAAACTGAATTTTCTCAGCTAAAATGATCGTTATTGCCAGACTGATATTGTCTACAGAAACGACATCGTACCCCCATTTTTCGAGACTTAGCTTCATCTTGAAACGAGTGTCAAAATTATCTTCAAGTAAAAGAATACGCATTTCTAAACAAATCCTTTCTTGGTATAAAATAATAATCTACTAACAACATTGGTTTTTTGTATTTTTTGCGTCCTGCAGATTTTTTATCAAATTCTTAACCGCCTTTACCAATGCTTCTATCATACCCTGAAAATCAGCAGGCTGATTACTTCGTGCTGTTTGTTCCTGTCGAACGGCACATGCTTTCGCCGTATCGGCGTAAACAATGGCTGTAGTTCCTTTAATTGCATGAGCAGTGTCAGTCAGCGCTATGAGTTTACCTTCCTCCTGAAATCTGGCTAATTCACTGAGTTGTTTGGGGCCTTCCATTAAATAAAGTTCAATCATTTCATACAGCAAATCGCCATCACCCTCCTGATATTTAAATGCTGCGACTTCGTCCCAAACAATCATGCACTTTTCAGCCGGACAAATGTTTTCATTGAATAAAGCCGGGGGGATTTCAGTATTTTGACCACCTAACCGGCAAGCTAACATGTCCATTAACCGTCCCGAAACAATCGGCTTACTCAATTATCATCCATTCCGGCTTCCAAACATTTTTCAATCTCGCCTTCTAATGCGTTAGCTGTGAGGGCTATCAATATTTGATGAGGCAAACCCTTGCTGGTTTCCAGCAACCGAATTTCACGGATGGCCGTATAGCCATCCATGACCGGCATTTGACAATCCATTAAGATTAAATCGTATTGACACTAACGGCGGCGCCGCCCACGAATATGCCTACCAACTTACTGACGGATCGGATAGGGGTAGAGAAGGCTACTAACCTCCCCTCCCTCCAAACCGTGCGTGCGGTTTTCCCGCACACGGCTTTCCAGTCGAGAATTTCCTCATCGGGATTGACAGGCCATAGCATGAACTACTTTCATATTGAAAAGCCCATACCTGGTGAAATACACATTTGGTATAAGTTGATGTAGATGTTTTGAGAGTCCAAAACCCGTTTATCCTGTTCTTTGCTTGTTTCTTAGGCTACGTAATCGTCGCCTGATAAAACCGCCTATCCCTGAAAACGTCCCCAGTTGTAAGCGTGTTTAAAGTAGCTAAAGTTTCCCAATTTTCCGGGAACATAAATATTAGAGAATGCTAATTTTCGAAAAATATTAGCCAACTCTACTGCTGGCCGTTACGGATAGTTGGTTTGGCAATCAGAGTCTGTGGCGGCAGGTTCGGAAGGTATTGGGGGATCGTTTTCATATTTTATCACGGCTGCGCTGCAATAACGTGTTGTATGCCCAGCATGATGCATCGCCGTCTGGACAGCGAGGGCGTCGCCGCAAGTACGGCAAACGCTTGGGGTCGGTGACCGAGAT
>JBBQCU010000392.1:0-3993 GCA_038319065.1 Methylococcales bacterium | reverse complement strand
TATTTGGAACCGGACACCCGGATTTGTTTTCCTGGGTACTCGGACAAATGGGCGAGCTTCCGCTTGCTCGAAAGAGCAGGAATCGTGCAATTCGTAACCCTTTGAAATTATTAAATGTCCCGGCTTAAGTGGGAAGCCTAATTTTCTTTAAAGGACTCTGTTTTCTCAATCATGGTTTTCTCGGGTTGGTTTGTTGTTTTTTGGCTTTTTCTTTGTGTTGTTCATGTGCCAAAACATAATCAAGAACCTTGAAAAAACAAGGTTCATCGGTGTGTTGTTCATCTGTTGTTCCTCGTCTTCAGAACATCGATAATCATTCTATTATCGTTCGCCCATATTTCCTGTTCGGTCATAGCTGGTTCTCATCTATCAAAATTTTTTCTTTTGGATCGACTGGCAAAACATCTACAATGCCGTCGCGAAATTCGATGTTTAATACCGGTTCCTGTCGGGCTTGAACAGCCGATACAATCGGAGCGCCGTTCTGATCCCGAACAACCGCAAAGCCACGACGCAGAGTAGCCTGCGGGCCGATGCCGAGTATTTCTCTGCCCATCGCTTCAACTTGCTGATTTGCCAGCTCAAGCTGTTGTTGTCCGTTTTGGAATACAGTCTGAAAGATACGTTCTACATCTGTTTCGGAAACAGCCAGCCAATGCTTAACATCTTCCGTAATCCGATCCTGGTATTGCTCAAGCTGTGCTTCCGCGTTCGACAACAGCAAAGTTGCTTTGGATTCTATCCATTGCATACCTTGATCAAGCTTGGCTTCCGTTTCGGACAATAAGCGTAATACCGAGGGCTGTATGCCGGCAGCCATTTGCTCAACCTGATTGTCCGCCAGGTTGAGTTTTTGTTCGGCCTGGGATCTGACTTGATTAAACAGGGCATCATTGGCTTGTTCTGCTTGATTGACCTGTTTCTGAGCATTTAGCGTGATTTGTTGGTAATTAAGTTCGGCAGCATGGGCGTTGCCACAAATAACGTCCCGAATATGTCCAATGACTTTGGATGGCGTATCGAAACGTTGATTGGCGATTTCATCGAGGATAGTGCTGTCCCTTTCGTGCCCAATACCCGTGCAAACAGGCACGGGACTAACGCAAACTGTTCTTGCCAGCTCCAGGTCGTTCAACCAATACAAGTCAGTGACCGATCCGCCGCCACGGATAATGCAGATGGCGTCGAACAAGGGTTCTGTCTTATCGTGGGCGTCGAACAAAGACAACAAACACCTGACAATATCAACTGCGGCATCCGGCCCCTGGAATTTGGCGGACACATAATCAAACTCACACAAACCGGCCTGAGCCAGAATATCGGCGTCGCGTTTGAAATCACCCAAGCCTGCCGCTCCATCGGGACTGATTACAGCCACCCGGCAAAACTCCTGGGGACTGGGCAATTGCTGATTGCGTTTGATGACACCTTCCCTGGACAGGGATTCGCGGATACGTCTTAACTTGGCCTCAATATCGCCTAACGTATATGCAGGGTCAATATCCTGGATGATCAGTCTAATGCCGTTAGTAGCGCTAAAATCGGTTTTGACCGACAGCATCACTTTAATGCCGGATGACAATTCACCACCGGTGGCCGCCTTGAATTTGGCTAGAATCTTTAACGCTACCCCTTTCCAGAGAAAGGATTGTGCTCGTGCTGTCAGTCGGCCTTCAGTATCGTGCTCGACCAGCTCGATCGCCAAATGATCACCCTTGATAGTCCTCAACTGACTAATCTCAGCACGGACCCACACTAGATCAGGAATATCCCTTAAAATTGCACTTGAGACGCGATTCATAAGCATGCCAAGCCCAATACCAGACAATTGACTTTTTTCGCTGTCAATCGAACAATCTGCTGGATTTTCGCTGATCTCGCTCTCTGGTTTTGGTTCTGAATTCTTTTCATTCTGGAATTCATCATGCGACTGACCGGATGGAAGCCATCGAGCAAATAAAGCCAAATTGCTTCCTACGGGTGCATACCATTGCTTACGCGTTCCGTCCCAACGGGCGCCCAGGCTTTTAACGGTGTCTTTCTCGTTAAAAGTTGTGTTGAGGTAGATGTGTTCGCTCATTAATCGCAAGGATATTAGACATGGACCGGTTCGTTTGAATCGCTTAATTTAAAATCGCACAACAATTTAAGTTTGCGGCCCCTCACTTTCTCACACAGGCATTCGTTGGCGTCCATGTTCTTTTTTTCCTCATCTGTAACCTGGTACAACCAATCAGGCTCGAACATTAGAAGACACTTGCCAACGCCATCATTTCTGCATTTTTCGTGAATTTCATCTTCCCTTTTTTGTTCGTCTTCTGTTTCGTCTTGAATAGTTCTTTTCCAAACTTCGTCATAACACACATCCGGTTTACCAAGATCAACAATAACTTGTTTGTCTTCCGAGCGCATGGGCGCGAGCATTAATTGTGTCATACAGGCCTCGATGATTTTTCGAGAACCATCATCCTGATTGAAATTTTCTTTAACCATCACAGCATATTCAGTTCGAAACGGCCTGAGTAAATTCCCAAGATTGATTTCGTTAATGCCTGCGTGCCGGTAATATTCGCCCAGCGCACAAATAGCGGAATCGACCATATCATTCATCCGAATGTCGGCAGGATTGCAACCGGAATGCAGAGACATGGCTGACAAAACAAGATCTTTGTAACCAAACTCAGGATCGGGGACAGCTATTTTCTTGGCTGCTAGCCATAAGAGCCGGTTTAGGCCTTCTGGTTTATAGGGTCCTGATTTCAGCTTAAATACTTCTTTGTATAATTTTTTTGTTTCAGACATAAAATCGTTTCCTTATTAAAAAAATGGGAGGCACATTGAATCATTAACATTTTTTCATACAATATCTTGTGCAATAAGAGGATGAAATGCGACGAACCACAAAGCATCGGAATCGTCAGAATCGTAATTTGATAAGCATGAAAGGCGGCTAAAATATGCGCTAGTTATGGAGTCCTTATTTTTTTGATCTTCAGTTGTGATTGTAATGATACTTCTAGTCAAAATTCGTAAGCTGAGAATGATTTCACTGTAAGTTAGGATGCGTCCTTGCTTCGAAAGCTCCGCTTTTACCTGGGACATTGTGAAATTGACGCAGCTAATTGCTTTCACATCTTTTTCATCAATTAAATTCTGATTCTGGATTGCGATCCTTTTCAGGCAATGTTCAATGATTAGTTCGTTATCTGAAGGGTAGTATTCGATCACTTTTCCATCGTCGTTTTCAATGCATGCCGGGCTTATAACAACTGTATTTAACTGCCCCAAATGCTCACGCTTGAGAATTAACAAGGCTGGCGGCGTTTCTTTTTCCTCATCCGTCAATTCGGGTGAGTAAACCTGCAAGCAGTCCCATAGCGTTGCTGTTATTTGCGAATTGGATTGGTTTTCTATTATCTTGATATTCGACATTACTAAAATTACGGTAATTTCAACGGTCATTAAATAATACACCGATAAAATTCATTGCATCTGGTCGAAAGACGCGGTTTTTCGGCCTCTTTTAAATTAAATTCTGCATTTCGTAAAAAAGACGTGTTTTTCCGGTTTTTTGACGATGTTAATTTTCTGTCTGTCCAATCTTGGATTTCTTTTCGGTACACTCAAAATTGTCGGTTGGCGCAAGGATTAACAGGATATAAGGAAGGATATAAAGGAGTGGTATTTTTTTCTTATATTTTTCAATTAGATACAACGTTAGTTGCTGGTTATACCTAACGTTAGTTGCTGGTTATACCTACCGTTAGTTGCTGGTTATACCTACTTTGTCTATTCAGTTGCAGGTTAAACCTACCGACTTTTTTATGACCTACTGGTTAAACCTACCGCTTTTTTAACGACCTACTGGTTATACCTACCGTTTTAATTGCAAAAATAACCATAATTTATACACAAAATTTGACCTGCTGGTTATACCTACCGCTAGTTGCTGGTTATACCTACCGTCACTTACTGGTTATACCTACCGTTACC
>JBBQCU010000391.1:0-4028 GCA_038319065.1 Methylococcales bacterium | reverse complement strand
ACACTGATCTCCACTAAACCGTATGAAAATTCTTCATATTCTTGATCATTCAATACCCCTTCACAGCGGTTATACGTTTCGTACCAAAGCCATTTTGGAGCAACAGCAAAAGCTGGATTGGGAAACCTTTCATGTCACTTCGCCCAAACACAGCGTAGCAACTGCTCCCATCGAAGCCGTAGACGGTTTTACTTTCTACCGTTCAGAAAAACCAACAGGCTTGCTTGCAAAGCTGCCGTTTTTCAACCAGTGGGCTATTGTATTGTCATTGGCGAAAAGGCTGGATGAAATTATCCCCGTAATTAAGCCGGATATACTGCATGTCCATTCTCCGGCACTCAATGGTTTGGCTGCGCTGAAAGCTGCCCGGAAACACAAAATCCCGCTGGTTTACGAATGCCGGGCTTTTTGGGAAGATGCAGCCGTTGATCACGGAACATCTACTGAAGGCGGTCTGCGCTATTTCCTGACAAAAGAGCTGGAAACATACGTCTTTAAGCAAGCCAATGCTATAACAACAATCTGCGAGGGCCTGCGTTCGGATATTGTGTCGCGAGGTATTCCAGCAGAAAAAATCACTGTTATTCCCAATGCGGTTGATATAGAGCAGTTCACTTATGGAGTGGAGCCGGATCAAACATTAAGAACACAACTGGGCTTACAGAATAAAACAGTCCTTGGCTTTATCGGTTCTTTTTATGCTTATGAAGGACTGCCGCTGTTGCTCGAAGGATTTCCAAAGATACTGGAAAAACAGCCGGAAACCCGATTGTTACTCGTGGGTGGTGGTCCGCAAGAAGCGTCGCTTAAACGGAAAACAAAGGAGTTGGGACTGGAGCAGCATGTTATCTTTACCGGTCGCATACCTCATGAGCGAGTGCAAGACTACTATAACCAGGTTGATATTTTTGTTTATCCGCGCTTGTCCATGCGGCTAACAGATTTAGTAACGCCATTAAAACCCCTGGAGGCGATGGCTCAGGGGCGACTGGTAGCCGCTTCTGATGTAGGCGGGCATAAGGAGTTGATTGAACATCAGCGCAATGGCTATTTATTTAAAGCGAATGATGCAGATGACTTGGCTGCAACTGTATTTGATTTGTTAAACCATCCCCAACAATGGGAGCAGTTACGCTTAGCGGGCAGGTTGTTTGTAGAACAGGACAGGAACTGGACTAAAAGTGTAGGCTTTTATAAAAACATCTATGCCCAATTGATTAGACTATTTTAGGAAATAAAAATGAAAGTAACAGTATTTGGTTCCGGTTATGTAGGTTTAGTGACGGGGGTTTGTCTGGCCGAGGTTGGTAATGACGTAGTGTGCATCGATGTCGATCAACAAAAAATCGATAATTTAAAAAAAGGCATCATTCCCATTTATGAACCTGGGCTGGACGATATGGTTAGAGACAGTCAACAAGCAGGGCGAATAAAATTTACCACCGATATACAGGAAGCCGTTAGTCATGGTGTTTTTCAGTTTATAGCGGTGGGTACACCGCCTGATGAGGATGGAGCAGCCGATTTGCAATATGTTTTGGCGGTGGCTAAATCCATAGCCGAAAATATGAATGATTATCGTATTGTCGTTGATAAATCAACAGTGCCTGTTGGCACAGCCGATAAAGTGAAGGAGACAATTCTTCAAGTACAGACAAAACGTGGCGTGGCTATTGATTTCGATGTAGTGTCAAATCCGGAATTTTTAAAAGAAGGCGCGGCGATTAACGATTTCATGAAACCGGACCGCATTATTGTTGGCACGGATAATCCAAGAACGGCGGAATTACTAAAAGCGCTCTATGCGCCCTTCAATCGTAGTCATGAACGTATCATAACCATGGACGTGCGTTCGGCTGAATTAACCAAATATGCCGCTAATGCCATGTTAGCCACGAAAATCAGCTTTATGAATGAATTAGCTAATTTAGCTGAACTGTTAGGCGCGGATATAGAGCACGTCAGAAACGGTATAGGTTCTGATTCTCGCATTGGTTATTCCTTTATCTATCCCGGTTGCGGTTACGGCGGTTCATGTTTTCCGAAAGATGTCAAGGCGTTGGAACGCACGGCACAACAAATGGGCTATAAAGCAGAATTGCTGTATGCTGTTGAAAACGTCAATGACCGCCAAAAACAGGTTTTATTTAATAAAATCGTTCAACATTATAAAGGCGATTTACAGGGCAAAATCTTTGCCCTCTGGGGCTTGGCATTTAAGCCAAAAACCGATGATATGAGAGAGGCGCCTAGCCGCGTAATACTTGAGTCGTTAATCAATGCGGGCGCAGCCGTAAGAGCTTTTGATCCGGAAGCTATGGAAGAAGCAAAAAGGATTTATGGTGATAAACCAGGCTTAATGCTCGTTGAAACCGCTGAAGATGCGCTGCAGGGGGCAAATGCTCTTATCGTGGTAACAGAATGGAAAAATTTCTGGAGTCCTGACTTTGATTTGATAAAAAAGACCTTAAAAGATGCGGTGATTTTTGATGGCAGGAATCTATATCAACCGGATTTACTTGAGAAGCAAGGTATAATTTATTATGGTATAGGCAGGGGGCAAATGAATATCCCAGGCTAACAAGTTGGCTTTTTAGGTGTTGTATTCATTGAATATATAATTTGTTTTTAGTAGTTGGCAAATTTAGCTGGTTTCAGAAATGAGTTTTCTTATTTCGTTTTGGGCCAATTTCGAATAAATGGAACGTTTAAAGCGACATTCACCTATAAAATGGATAAAGCAGGTATCGGTAAGGTTCATGTGGTTGCAATCACTGTATTTGGGATGAGGTAAGACATCGGCTTTGTCAAGATTAGCAACTACGACGTTAGACATAACTTGTTCGCTGCCCCATGTGTGCCATTTAGTACCGATTTCTTTTTCCATTTTTTTGGAGAAATCAATAATAAACTGTTTATTGAAAGATCCTTTTGGAAAGCCTGAAAAACCTGCGCAACCCCTAACATATCTCAATTTTTCGCTACCCTCAATTTTGGAGAAATGAGCTTCAGCAAGCATTTGCACATGTAAGTTAATTGCGGGGTAAACGTTTTTCTGTATTAGTTCAGAGGCTGCGTTCATTGGCTCAATTTCTTGTTTGTCCCAAGTGCCTATTACAAAGCCAGTATTAGTTTTGATGTGGTCTTTAACTTCGTCCAGCGCTGAAAGGGTGAGGGTGTCGCTATCAAGCTGGATGATATAAAACTGATCAATAAAACTTGCTATGGCAAGCAGTCTCTCCCAGCATCCCCCTGTTGGGCAAAATGAATCGGAAAATTGTTTGGCATCATAAAAGTCAGCGTTAGGAATGTGCTTCTTTAATATTACAAAGTCATCTTCATTTAGACTACCGTCATTTATGATGAATACTTTATTTAATCGAACTTGCTTGGCAAACGTTTTAATCGCTATAAGAAACAGTATGACATCTTTATGTTGTAACTGCGTTAACACAGCTAGAGGGTCATTTGTTGTTGCAGTAACAGGGGCGGTAATGAATATCTGCTTGCAAGCTTGGAAAAACCGGTATCTGTTTAGTTTGTCTTTGAGGCTATAGAACATAGTATTTATTGATAATATTTAATAATTAATTTTTACAAATTTTAAAACAATTGAAACGGCGATTGCACTGATAATAATCATGGAGTCGAGTATGCCATTTTGTAAATCTGCTTTATGAAGATTTGTTCTGCCACCAAACTTTCTATGCTAACATTTCTTTAAACAATTTGTATAAGATTCCTTTATGCAGATATTTACTTGGAAATAAGGAATTAAGTTGTATGATCTTTTGTTTTAACGCAAGCAAGTCTTGATGATGCCAGGACCAAAATTACTGGTTTTTTCATCTTTATTCCCTAGTACTAAGCGCCCCAATGCCGGGGTGTTTATTCGGGAGAGGATGTTTCGGGTTGCTCAACAACTTCCAGTTATTGTTGTCTCCCCTGTGCCATGGTTTCCCTTGCAAAGCATTATCCGGTATTGGTACCCGCATTTTAGGCCGCAACCCAATAGGTACGAAGAACAG
>JBBQCU010000390.1:0-4035 GCA_038319065.1 Methylococcales bacterium | reverse complement strand
TTAGCTGGTTATTACCCACCAGCCAACCTGCACCATAACCTGCCGGTGTTAATCACAAAAACTTGTGAAGTTAACTTATCTGTCTTGTGCAGAGAACCCGCTCGTCCGGGGTTCGGTTAGCAAATCTCGAAAAACTTTATTTTGCCCCCGCCTTTGAGGACGGGGGCAAAATAAAGTCAGGGTTTTTTCATGGGTCAGGCAGCTGAAACCCCCCCCCATTATAAATTGTTATATGGAGTACATTTATGTCCATTTCTCCAGGTTCGCCGCAGATTCATGAACGCCTGGTCATCAAAAATATTTCCAAAAATTTTGCGGGATTGGCTGCCCTTCAGAACGTTAGTTTGGAACTCCAACAAGGGGAGATACTCGGTTTGATCGGTCCCAACGGATCGGGAAAAACCACATTAATTAATGTAGTAACCGGCCTATTACCTTCGAATGGCGGTAAGATTTCGGTGGGTAATGTCGATATCACCAATAAGCCCCCTCATATGGTGGCTCATACGGGTGTTTCTCGAACTTTTCAGACGATCCGCCTTTTCCGTGAACTGACCGTTTATGAAAATGTGTTGGTTTCAGCGCTTAGTGTGGGTTTTACCCGCCGGCAGGCCCGCGATTCAGCGGATCAGGTTTTATCTGAGATGGGTATTTCAAATTGGGGTGAATCTCTGGCGGGTGAATTGCCATACGGTCTGGAACGCAGAGTAGAGGTGACAAGAGCCCTGGCAATGAAACCAAAATTTCTTCTGCTAGATGAGCCGGCAGCCGGCCTAAACGAGGATGAGAGCGATCAACTTTTGGAAATTTTACGCCCGATCCCCTTAGCGCGGAATCTGGGTATATTAATTGTTGAACATGATATGCGTTTGATCATGCGATTATGCAATCGGCTCCATGTTTTGAACTACGGGCAAACGATTGGAGAAGGTAAGCCCGATGATGTTCGTAAGATCCCGGCAGTTGTTCAAGCTTACTTGGGCAAATCTCAAAGGGAGGTTGAGCATGCTTGAACTTAAATCTCTTCATGTCCGTTATGGCGCTATCAAGGCGCTGCGCGGAATCTCTTTGGAAATCAAGGAAGGCGAGCTGGTTGCGCTGATCGGCGTCAATGGCGCTGGGAAAAGTACAACCCTGGCCACCATCGCAGGGGTCCTTCGCCCTGTGGAAGGGACAGTCACTTTTTTGGGCGAGTCTATTGCAGGAAAGACACCTGAAGCAATTGCGCGCAAGGGTATCTCGTTAGTACCGGAAGGTAGGGCAATCTTAGCCAGCCTGACTGTGGAAGAAAATTTGCGTTTAGGCGCGTTTATACGCCGAAACCATCAGGAATATCTTATGGATGTGGAAGAGAACATCGCCCTTTTTCCAATCCTCAAGGAACGTTTCCACCAATTGGGGGGCACTCTTTCGGGTGGTGAACAGCAGCAGCTTGCCATCGCCAGAGCTTTAATGTCTCATCCAAAGCTTCTCATGCTCGATGAACCGTCCCTGGGACTGGCTCCAATCATAGTTGATCAGATATTTGATCTGATCAAAGCGTTGCATAACCGGGGAGTTACTATTCTATTGGTCGAACAAAATGTTGACCGCACCTTGGAAATTGTCGACCGCGCCTACTTGCTTAATACCGGCACAATTCAAACCTCAGGGAGTGCCAACCAGATCCGCAGCCAGGTTGATATCGAGGCAGTCTACCTCGGTGATCAATAACGAGACTAAAAAAGGAGAATTGACCCTTGCTCACGATTGATTTCCTCATTAATACTCTTAGCCTGGGCAGCCTTTATGCCATGCTCGCGCTGGGATTGGTGATTGTATATGGCATCTTGAAGCTGGTCAATTTTGCCTATGGCGAGCTGCTTATGATTGCCGGTTATACCCTGTATATACTGGGCGGCCTGTCTACTACACTACCATGGTTTGTAATCGCCATCCTCGCGGTACTGGTAGCGGCAGCGATTAGCTATTTAACCGAAATGATTGCATTCCGGCCAGTAAGAGAGAAATCTCTGACGGCTATGTTGATCACATCATTTGCAGTTAGCACTTTGCTGCAGAACGCAGCCTTATTGATAATCTCCCCGCGTGCCCGGGCCGTACCCTTGCCAGATTTCTTTTCACAAAGCGTTGCGCTGGCGGGCTCAAACATCCCGATCCGCAACATCCTTAGCATTGTCACAGCAGTAGTGCTTTTTGGAGCCTTATCTCTGTTGCTCAAATATACGGTACTGGGAATAGCACTGCGAGCAGCAGCTGACGACTTCAGAATGACTCGTCTTTTAGGGGTACCCGCCAACCTGGTTATTTCTACTGCCTTTATCATCAGCGGCTTCTTCGCTGGAGTAGTTGCCATATTTTGGACCGCACGCACAGCCTCTGTGACACCCACGATTGGTGCTGCACCTTTGCTGGTTGCCTTTGTGGCTTGCGTGATCGGAGGTATGAGCAATCTTCTAGGCGCAGTAGTGGGTGGTTATTTGTACGGCATAATCTATAGCCTCCTCAGCTTATGGTTACCCCAATATTTACTGGATTATCGGGAAGCCTTCATGTTCCTGATTGTAATTTTGATCCTGCTATTCCGACCATCTGGTCTCATTCGTGGGAATGCATCATCGGAGCGTGTTGGATGAATCTTAAACTTCAATTTTCAAAATGGTTCCGAACTAACTCAACGATTGTATTGTTGCTTGTACCCCTTTTGTTGCTGGCATTGCTTACCCAAATATTTGGCGGGTCCTTGCTGTATCGGATTGTGACTGTGCTATTCATCAATCTCCTCCTGGTTTTGGGTCTGCAGACCTTCATGGGCAATTCGGGTATCCTTTCCTTTTCTCATATCGGTTACATGGGAATCGGTGCCTATGCTTCGGTATTGTTTTCGATGACCCCGGAAGCCAAGGCAGCCACATTACCTGATCTGTATCCCCTTTTGCAAAATGTCCATCTTCCATTTCTGGTTTCCGTCCTGATCGGAGCCTTTATCGCAATGTTGGTGGCAGCAGTCTTGGGATATCCATTAATGCGCCTGTCAGATGCTGCGGCTGTGATCACCATGTTTGCAGTACTTGTCATAATACAGGTTGTACTCGTCCATTGGAGTGCTGTAACCAACGGTCCGCGCACCCTTTATGGAGTGGATAATTACACAACCCTCTGGGTTAGCGTCGCTTTTGGATTGCTAGGGGTCATTTTGGCCTATTATTTCAAAGAGTCCAACATTGGTTTGATGTTGCGGGCTTCACGTGATGATCGATATGCCGCAAGTACAATCGGGATTAATATTGTAAATGTACGTTGGTTGGGATTTATGCTGAGTGCTTTTATGGCGGGTTTCGCTGGTGGGCTATGGGCTCATTTCATTACTTCGTTTTCCCCGTATGCTTTTTATCTAAGTGAAACCTTCGCCATTCTGGCCATGCTTGTTGTTGGAGGCCCTGGTGGGATTTCCGGGGCAGTAATTGGTACCGTGGCAGTAACCTTTGTACACGAAGGTCTACGCCAGATTGAAAACAGCGTCAACCTTCAAGGCGGGGGTCTGGTGGGCTTTACCGAGGTTTTCCTGGCAACCTCACTAATTGCTTTGCTAATTTGGCGTCCCGGTGGAATTTTAGGGGGCCGGGAGATCAGCTGGCCTCGAAGAAAGTCACAATCCCAGGATGACCAGCTCTTGTCTGGTTCTGAGAAATCCTGAACTCAAAAGGAATCCACAATGTGTGACACATTTGTAGCATTACCATCGGCAACTCTCGATAGAAATGTTTTATTCGCAAAAAGCGCAGATTGCGAAGTGAATGAAGCGAATGCCATTGTCTACATTCCCCGTGAGAAACATGTTAAAGGAGAGACGCTTCGTATTACCCACCTGGTTATTCCGCAAGCCGAAGAAACCTATGAAGTTTTTCTAACCAAAGCATTTTGGACTTATGGGTGTGAGATCGGTATCAACGAATATGGTCTTGCGATGGGCGAGGAGGCTGTCTTCACCACGGAAATGACTGAGAAAAAAAACGGGATCATCGGCCCGGACTT
>JBBQCU010000389.1:0-4046 GCA_038319065.1 Methylococcales bacterium | reverse complement strand
ACGCCAACACTGATCTGCTGCAATGGATGAAAGCCCATAATATTGAGCCTGCAGCTAATTACATTAACTGGATTGGTCGAACAGTCAGACAAGTGCATGAAGAAGCCGCGCTACATAAAAGCCTATCTAACTATTTACAGGAAATCGTCGATGGTGTTGGTCGGGAAAATACCCGTGCTTTACGACAAAAACTCTTATCGTATATCGAAATGGAAAAACAGGCCGGACGGCTGACGCTAACAACACCGCAACCGACACCTTGCATATGGAAAATCCGGAATCTGTTGCACATGATTGGTATACCACTAATCCTGCTGTTGTTGACGCCATTATTTTTGGTTATTGCACCTTTTTTTGCTTTACGTTTACGCATGCTGGAACGCTCTGATCCTGAACTCTTTATTCCGCCTAACCGCGAACATTTAAGAAAACTTACCGTACAGGAAGATTGGTATGTCAGCAATCAGTACAGTGTGTTTGGTGATGTTAAACCGGGTCTTTTCCGCTTGTTGACCTTCAAGCTTATCCTGCTGTTGACCGACTATTTTGCCAGACATCTCTACACCCATGGTTTTCTCGCGCGGATAAGAACCATACACTTTGCCCGCTGGGTGTTCATGGATGATGACCATAGAGTTTTCTTTGCCAGTAATTATGATGGTAGTCATGAGAGCTATATGGACGATTTTATTAACAAGGCCAGTTGGGGATTGAATCTAACCTTCGGTAATGCCGTGGGTTATCCCACTACCCAATGGTTCATTAAAGGCGGGGCCAAGCGCGAGCGTGCCTTCAAATATACCCAAAGGCGACATCAAATACCCACTGAGGTTTGGTACAAGGCCTACCCCGATCTGACGGCTACTGATCTGGCGCGCAACAGCCGTATTCATCAAGGTGTGGAAATTCGCCAGGACACTGATGAAGAAATCCGTGAATGGCTAAGCTTAATCTAAGCTGGGAGTTATGGTGATGAAAAATTCGAGCGATTTTAACTTTGACGACCTACAAGCACTGCTGTGTTATAGCCATAAAGATCTGAGGGACACTTGTTTTCTGTTGCTGGATATTGTCGATGCGAATGCAGCCAAACAGTGGCTGGAAAAAGCGCCGATCAGCAGTGCAACGCAAACAAATGCTCAGCCTATCACAGCGTTGCAGATTGCCTTTTCTGTTGAAGGTCTGCGTGCATTAGGACTTAATGATGCCGTTATCGACAGTTTTTCCGATGAATTCATTATCGGCATGTCCGGTGATGAAAGTCGCTCTCGTCGTCTTGATGATATTGATAGCAATGCACCGAAACACTGGGATTGGGGTGGCAATGTAAAAAATATACCGCATATACTGTTGCTGCTCTATGCTAAAAAAGATGGTATCAAAGCTTGGCGTAAAGAGGTTCAGGGTGAACATTTCTTAAAGGCCTTTAAGTTGTTGAAGGAATTACCTACCCTGGATATAGGTAACATTGAACCCTTCGGATTTGACATTGAACCTTTCGGATTTGCTGATGGCATCAGTCAGCCCCAAATTGATTGGGCGCGGCAACAAAGCACGGATTCATATAAACGTGATCGTTATTCCAATTTACTGGCGGTTGGGGAGATAGTGCTTGGCTATCGCAATGAATATGGTCAGTACACCCAGCGACCACTGATTGATCCTGATCCGAAAAATGACATCTTCGCTGCGGTTTTGCCCAACGCAGAAGACCAGCCCACCCTAAAAGATTTCGGACGGAACGGTAGTTATCTGGTGCTGCGACAATTGGGTCAGGATGTGCCTGGCTTCTGGCAATTTCTTTACAAGGCGAGTAGCTCCGTACCTAAAAAACAAAAACACGAACAGCTTGCCGCCGCGATGGTAGGAAGAAACCGTGACGGTTCACCCCTGATTAAAGAGTCTAAAGAAGACATCCCCGGCATTAACAGCAAAGAAGATCATTACAACAACTTTACCTACAACGATGATGCTAAAGGGCTGCAATGTCCGATAGGCGCACACATCCGTAGAGCCAACCCACGCACGGGTGATTTGCCACCCGGCGTAACCGGCTGGATCACTCGGTTGATTAAAATTTTAGGTTTTGGAGGCAAGCGGCCGGATGAAGATCTGGTGGCCTCCTCACGCTTCCATCGTATGCTGCGGCGAGCTAGGAGTTATGGTTCTCTGCTTACACCAGAAGAAGCAATCAAGCCGGATGCACTTGTCGCCGAGCGTGGACTGCAATTTATCTGTCTGGTAGCCAATATATCCCGGCAGTTTGAATTTGTTCAGAACGCCTGGGTTATGAGCAGTAAATTCAACGGTGTCCAACAGGAGAGCGATCCTTTATTGGGGCATCGTAAGCCATTACTCGATGGCGATAGCACCGATCAATTCAATCGCCCCGATTCGGCCGGCTCCATGCACAAAACCTGTCATTTGCCTCAGTTTATTACGGTACGTGGCGGCGGTTATTTTTTTATGCCTGGACTGCAAGCACTAAAGTACATCGCAGCCTTACCTAGCAATGGGAGCGATAAGTGATGATGGCGATCAAGACCAGAATACTTAAATTTATTCACCAAATGCTGCTGCAGTTGTTGTATATCGAGCGCAGACTGGAACCTTGGTTTCGTCCACAGTGGAATTATCTTTTTCGTGAGCCCTGCGCCTGGGTTATTCAGTTTTTAATCAACCGGCACCGCCCAAATGAAGGTCTGCAACTGGCCGAGGAAAAAATAGACCAGGATGAAAAAGAAAGCCTGGATACCATTATTGGTCTCATGAGCGACCAGATGCGCGGGCGTTTTAAACCAGGTGGCTATGAGCGTGGGGGAAATACCAAAACCCATGGTGTCTTACGCGCCATGGTAACCATACGGGATGACATCCCCGAATATTGCCGCAAAGGTGTATTTGCTGAGCTACGCAGTTACCCGGCCTATGTGCGTTTTTCAGGCCCAGGCCCGAATGTGCCTTCCGATATTAAAGATGTTGGTTTCATGAGTATGGCGGTTAAACTCATGGGTGTACCTGGCGAAAAGCTCATGCCTGAAGAAAAATTTACCCAGGATTTTACCACTGTCACCACCCCGACCCTTGTCACACCAAACACTCGGGAAAATGCCAAGCTGCAATACTGGAGCTTGGTGGACATGGCGCTTTACTATTTCATCAATCCGAAGGATTCCCACATTCTGGATGCCGCCATGCAAAGCCTGTGGAATGAAACTCAGTACAACCCGTTAGGCCAACGCTATTGGAGTTGTGTCCCCTATCTGTTAGGCGAAGGTCAGGCCATGATGTATTCGTTTGTACCGAAAACACAAGTCGAAACCCACATACCAGGGCTGCCATTTGGTTCACCACCCTTTAATTATCTGCGTGAAAATATGATCAAAACCCTGAATAATAACGACGTGGAATTTGATCTGATGATCCAGATACAGACCGATCCTCATTTGATGCCCATTGAAAATGCTGCGGTACGCTGGCCGGAAAAACTTTCCCCGTTTATTCCAGTCGCCACTGTGCATATACCGAAACAGCAATTTGAGTCGGAAGCCCTGATAGAATTTACCAAACGGCTGAAAATGAATCCATGGCATTGTCTCCCTGAACATCGGCCATTAGGCAATCTAAATCGGGCGCGGTTTAAAGTGTATTATGAGTTATCCAAATTCCGTCAAGAGATGAATCAAATCACTCATATAGAACCCACAGGTGATGAGGTATTTGATTAAGTGTTAGGGGGTCTACCCGCTCCATAGAGAATTACCCACCAGGATTCACATAGAGCCTTTTGATGCACTTATTTCAACTTCACCGTAACGTAGAAGCGCTAACAAAGATATAACAACATGCTAGGTAACTCGCAAAAAATACCTCACACTAGTTTTTACACAATACTGTTTAAAATAGATATATCCTACAAGCATATTATTACAGATCGCAACCTAGAGCATGACCCCTTTAACTGAACAACATATCAAAACGATTAAAGATGCCGCTAAAAAATTAACCGGCGCAAAAAGACGGGCGTTTCAGGCACAAGTGGCCAT
>JBBQCU010000388.1:0-4047 GCA_038319065.1 Methylococcales bacterium | reverse complement strand
GATGTTTTTATAATTGCCGTACCGACACCTTTTCACGAAGGTTTTGTGCCAAACGTTGATTATGTCTATGCAGCAACGCTGTCCATAGTGCCTTATATTAGGCCCGGTAACATTGTTATCCTGGAATCGACATCCCCGGTCGGCACGACAGATTGGGTCGCAGAGTTACTCGGTGACAAGGGTATCGATCTTTCCGGGATCCATATAGCACATTGCCCGGAGCGGGTATTACCAGGAAAGATCATGAAAGAACTGGTAGAAAATGACCGGATTGTCGGCGGAACAACACCAGCCTCAACCAAAATTACCGCCAATTTTTATCGTGACTTTGTTCAGGGAGAAGTCCTTGAGACTGACGCAAAAACGGCAGAAATGGCGAAATTAACTGAAAACAGTTACAGGGATACCAATATTGCCTTTGCTAATGAACTCTCAATTCTGTGTGATAAATTTGATATTAATGTATGGGAGCTTATTCGTTTAGCGAACAGACACCCGCGCGTTAATATACTTCAACCCGGCGCTGGAGTCGGCGGGCATTGCATTGCTGTAGATCCCTGGTTTATAGTCCACAAGGGTGGAAAAGATGCTAAATTGATACGTACTGCGAGAGAAGTTAACACCTACAAAACCGAGTGGGCCATTGAAAAAATAAAAAATGTCGCTTTGGAATTTGAAAAGAAAAAAGGCACTAAAGCCAAAGTGGCATGTATGGGACTTGCTTTTAAACCGGATATTGATGACTTAAGAGAATCGCCAGCTTTATATATCACTAAACGCCTGGTTAATGAGGGTATGGATATTTTGGCGGTTGAGCCAAATATAAAATCTTATGATGGTTTATGTCTTGTAAGTTATCAGGATGCGGTAAAAGAGGCTGATTTAGTTATTTTCCTGGTTGCACATAAAGAATTTAAGGGGCTTAAAGTAGCTAATGGGCTGGATTTTTGTGGTGTTGTAGATAGATAGTCTTCAAGTTTTTTATCGATGTTTTTGTTTTAGATTTCAATGAGCAGTAAAAAACTGATAGTTATATTTTGCTTTATAGCGATTGCTGCGATTCTTTTCTTTAATAAACGTCCCAAGTTTGTTGATGTTGAAACAGTACGCATTGAAAAGGCTGAGGTCAGGGAAACGGTTTCCAATACTCGTGTGGGAACTGTTAAAGCTTGCCGGCGTGCTTTTCTGGCGCCTGCGGCAGGTGGTCAGGTTGCGAAACTTCATGTCAGGGAGGGTGATAGTGTCAGGAAAAATCAATTGCTATTGGAAGTATGGAACAAGGACCTGACTGCGCAAGTAAAATTACAGGAGTTTCAGATTAAGGCTAATCAGGCTACTGCCGAGCAGATCTGTCAGCTTGCGGCCGTAGCTGAACGCGAAGCTCGACGCAAGTATCTCCAGCAAAAATATCACATTGTTTCCGAAGAAGAACTGGATGCAAAAGAAACTGATGCAAAAGCACAGCGTGCATCTTGCAATGCGTCACATGAGACTGTTGCAGTGAGTGAAGCAAATCTTGATGCTGTTAAGGCCGCGGTTGAACGCACCCTTGTTTTTGCACCTTTCGACGGCAGAGTTGCGGAAATCAATGCAGAACTCGGGGAATATGTAACCCCTTCGCCTCCCGGAATCGCAACTTTACCAGCCATTGATTTACTTGATGTCAGCTGTTTATATGTGTCTGCACCGATTGATGAAGTGGATGCGCCAAAAATAAGAACCGGTATGTCCGCCTGTGTATCATTGGATGCCTTTACCGAAAAACGCTGCTCGGGAAAGGTAAGCCGAATAGCACCCTATGTGCAGGAAAAAGAAAAACAAGCCCGCACTGTTGAGGTGGAGGTTAAATTAACGGATCCAAATGATATTAAGGATTTATTGCCGGGCTATAGCGCAGATATTGAAATCTTGATCGCCAGTAAGCAACAAGCGCTCAACGTGCCTGCTGAAGCGGTGCTGGAAAATAACCGGGTATTGCTGATGCAGGCAGATGGTTTATTGGTAGAGCGCACATTTACACCGGGTCTGGCCAACTGGAACACAGTGGAAGTTTTATCCGGACTGAATGTTGGCGATAAAGTGGTTTTGTCAGTAGGGCGGGATGGCGTAGTCGCGGGCGCATATGCTCGTGAACAAAAATGATTCAGCTTGAAAATATACACCGCGATTTTCAAGTGGGCGAACAAACAGTCCATGCGTTGAATGACATTACAATTGCGATTAACAAGGGTGAGTATGTTTCAGTCATGGGGCCGTCAGGTTCAGGTAAATCGACTTTACTAAATATTATTGCTCTGCTTGATAAACCTTCATCCGGCCGTTATTTGTTGAATAATCATGATGTCACGCAGCGCAGTGATGATGAGCTCGCTAAAATCCGCCGTGAAAATATCGGCTTTGTGTTTCAGTTTTTTCATGTAATCCCTCGCTTGTCGGCAGCTGAAAACGTTGAAATGCCGATGATTCTGGCCGGCATAGCCGTTAAAGAACGTCAACAACGCGTAGCGCAGGCGCTAGCCTCCGTGAATCTGCAAGATCGTTCCAGCCACAAGCCTGACCAGCTTTCCGGTGGACAACTACAACGTGTTGCCATTGCCCGGGCCATGATCATGCAGCCGGAGATATTACTCGCAGACGAGCCGACCGGCAATCTTGACAGCAAGTCCGGTATGGAAATTATCGAATTACTGGAAAGGCTGAATCAGCAAGGTGTAACACTGATGATTATTACCCACGATCAGACTGTCGGAAAACGGGCACAACGGCAAATTCGCATTGTTGACGGACAGATAGCGCAATGAATGTATTTTACCGTCTGGATTTACAAAATGAAGTTTGGAAATCATGACAGCTGAGTCAGGTTTACGGTCATGTTCATTAAAGACACATTAAACCAGGCATACGGTGCAATCAGGTCTCAGCGCTTGCGCGCAGCGCTGATTATTCTGGCAATGAGTATAGGCGTCGCTTCCGTTACCGTGTTAACAGCCTTGGGTGAAAGCGCACGTAATTACATTGTCAATGAATTTGAAGCGCTGGGAACGCATCTGGTTATTGTATTGCCGGGGCGTACCGAAACCACCGGCGGTCAGCCACCGCTGTTTGGTGAAACGCCCAGGGATTTAACACTGGATGATGCCGATGCACTTTTCCGTAGTCATCATATTGCCGCCATTGCCCCCCTGAGTATTGGTTCCGCACCGGTTTCCACACAGGGCCTGGAGCGGGAAACCAACATATTCGGTTCGACTCATGAGTTAAGGCGAGTGCGCCATTTGACGATGGCACAAGGCAGTTTTCTACCCAAAATGGATGTCAATAAAGCCCTGCCGGTTTGTGTGATTGGCCAAACCGTACGCGAGCAACTATTCGGTGATCAACCGGTTCTTGGGCAGTGGCTGCGGATCAATGACAGGCGTTTCCGGGTGATTGGGGTATTGGCCTCGGAAGGGGAGTCTATCGGTGTCGATTTTGATGAAATGGTGATTATTCCGGTGGCTTCCGCACAAGCTTTATTTGATACGCATTCTTTATTCCGGATTTTGATAGAAACCAAATCAAAAGAATCCATGTACAAAGCTGTTGATGAAATCAAAAGCATTATTAAAGCACGTCACGAAGGTGAAGATGATATCACCATCATTACCCAGGATAGTGTGGTCAGCACGTTTGACAAGATTTTAACGGCTTTGACGTTGACCGTAGTCAGTATTGCCGGTATCAGTCTTGTGGTCGCGGGTGTCCTGGTTATGAATGTCATGTTAGTTAGCGT
This sequence comes from Methylococcales bacterium, assembly GCA_038319065.1. GTDB lineage: Bacteria > Pseudomonadota > Gammaproteobacteria > Methylococcales > Methylomonadaceae > Methylobacter_C. The sequence goes on along the minus strand of JBBQCU010000388.1, from coordinate 275 downwards.
TACCCAACGAACCGCCGAAGTCGGTTTACTAAAAGCCTTGGGCGCAACTAATGGCCAATTACACTGGCTGTTTTTAACCGAAGCGGCGATGTTATCGCTGGCAGGCGCCATATTAGGAATAGTATTGGGACAAGTAACCCTTGCCGTATTGGCGGCTGCTTACCCCGATTTCCCCGTTCATCTCCCGGGTTGGGCATTGCTTGCAGCGTTAGTTGTTTCGTTGTTTACCGGTCTGGTGTTTGGCGTATTACCTGCCAGGAAAGCAGCAAAGCTTA
>JBBQCU010000387.1:0-4049 GCA_038319065.1 Methylococcales bacterium | reverse complement strand
CCTGATTTAACCAAAGCCTGGCTGGATAAAGGCTGGATGTCCAAAGAAATGCGCGAGGACATGATGGTGAAATTTTTAATGGACCCTGAAAACAACGCCCGTACTTTCGGCAGCAACCGGAAAATGCCTAACCTGAAAATTACCGAACAGGAAGCAAAAGGCGTTATTGCATTTCTAAAGTGGATGTCGAGCATTGATACCAATGGCTTTCCCCATAACTTCAAAACCATTAATGCGGAGGAATGAGCATGAACACAAATGGATCAAATAGCGTCATGCAAAATGCGGCCGCTTTATGCGAGAAATCGCGCGCCAGTCTCGCTAATTTCAAAGCATGGGTGCAATTGGACAGCAGTAATTTAAGTCCTGGTCAGCAACTGGCCGTTAAATACTTTACGGTTGCGGTTATTTTGTTCTTCGCGCAAATCCTGTTCGGCATGTTGGCCGCGATACAATTTATAGTCCCTGGCTTTCTGTATGAAATCCTGGATTTTAGCGTCAACCGCATGATCCACATCAACGCCATGATCGTGTGGATGTTGTATGGATTCATAGGCTGTGTGTACTGGTTTCTTGAAGACGAGAGCGGCACTGAAATTGTCGGCTTGAAACTGGGCAATATCGCCTTCTGGGTGCTCACCGGGGCTGTTACGCTGGTGGTGCTGGTGTATTTGCTGGTGCAGATTGGCCCCGGTAAGGATTCCAGTATTTGGTTCATTAACGAAGGCCGTGAATACATCGAAGCGCCGCGTTGGGCGGATATCGGTATTGTGGTGGTCATGCTGATATTTTTTTATAACGTGGTTGCAACCTTCAGCAAAGGCAAATGGTCGGGTATTGCCGGGGTTTTAACCCTGGATTTGGTCGCCTTGGCCGGTTTATATGTTGCCGGTATGTTTTATATGACCAACATCACACACGAGCAATACTGGTGGTGGTGGGTTATCCATTTATGGGTCGAAGCAACCTGGGAAGTGCTGGTCGGCGTTATTATGGCCTGGTCCTTAATGAAGCTGCTGGGCGTCAGACGTAAAATTGTTGAAACCTGGCTGTATATCGAAGTCGCCTTAATGTTTGGCTCGGGTATTTTAGGCTTGGGGCATCATTATTTCTGGATCGGTACGCCGGAATACTGGCTGGCTATCGGCGGTTTTTTCTCGGCGCTTGAACCCATTCCCTTGGTCGCCATGGTGGTTCATGCGATTTATGATTCCGGTACGCACGCGTTTAAAAACGGCAACCACCCGGCATTAGCCTGGATTATCGCCCAAGCCTTTGGTAACTTTTTTGGCGCGGGTGTTTGGGGCTTTATGCACACCTTGCCACAAATTAACATGTTTACACACGGCACGCAGTGGTCGGCATCGCATGGTCATTTGGCGTTTTTTGGCGCGTATGCCACGATCAATATTGCCTTCTTTTATCTGGCTATACAACACTGGCGCGGTGATGTCTGGATGGGCGGCGGCAGCCAGAATGCCTGGCGCTGGAAATGGGCTTTGGGCTTGCTCAATGGCGTCGTTCTCGGTATGACGATTGCCTTATTGCTAGCGGGTTACGAGCAGTCCTTTATTGAACGTGCCGTGGAAGGTTCAACATGGGGCGGTTACTTTACCGCGCAAAACCACCCGTCCTTTCAAAATGCGATGGTCTGGCGTTTGTTTTTCGGCGGTATGACCTTTGCTGGATTCATTTTGTTAGTGTGGGATTTATTAACGATAGGTAAGGGCGAAATGAGAAAAGCACCGGAGATTGTTGAAATTTAAATTATTGAGGTTCAAGGTTCAAGGCGAAAGGCGAAAGGTGTAAGAGGGTCTTTCCAGAGCCGGACAGAGTGTTTACTCCGGCCGGTGTTTTCTTGCATCGCTTTATGAAGGTGGCAACATCAAAACGTTTGGGACGGAGTTGCAAACTCCCTCTCGTGTGGTATAAGCCAAACGTAAGGTACAAGGCGAAAATATCGCCCTGTGAGCCGGAAAAAGCCAGTTTTAGCACAAGCGAAAACTGGCTTTTCCGGCGCTACTGCACCACTACCCTACTAAAATGATTGATGATTAACCCATTGCGCCATCACCAACTCTCCCCTGTAAAGACGTCCAAGCGACGGTTGTGTCACCTGGTTCTGCGGTTATGATTGAGTGTAACGCATCTGAAATCTCATCTCTCAGCGAGCTGATCAACATAGGTAACTCTGTAAATATATCGTATGGCCTGTCAGCATTAGACCATAATGCGTGTGTTTGCACACAACTTCCCCCAGGTTTATTATGGTCGCAGTGTAGGCGTTGATAGAAGGCGCTTCCGTTCAAAAAACTTTCGAGGCGAGATGCCAATGAATAACTCGAATACTAAACCAGAATGCTTTGATGTATTTCTGTGCCATAACCGTGAAGATAAGCCTGAAATACGTCGTATAGCTGATGACCTGATAAAGCTAGGAATTAAACCTTGGCTGGATGAAAGGGAAATAAATCCAGGCGAGTCATGGCAGTCGGCCCTTGAAAAACAAATTTCTACTATAAAATCTGCAACAGTCTTCGTCGGAGAAAGCGGTATTGGCCCCTGGCAAGACCTGGAAATGAGAGCCTTTATCAATGAATTTGTCGACCGTAAGTGTACAGTCATTCCGGCTATTCTTCCCTCCGCGAAAACAACGCCAACTTTGCCTATCCTGCTAAAAAGTCGGCATTATGTGGATTTTCGTGTCCCAAATCCCGATCCACTAGTCCAATTAATGTGGGGAATTAATGGAGAGAAGCCCAAAACTCAAACTTTTTTTGATAGTGGAGCAGGCGAAGATGTTACGAAGAAGGTCCGTGTGGCCGACATTTTTTTGAGTTATGACCATGAAGATATATCCAAAGCCAAACAGCTAGTGGCATCTTTGGAAAAACAAGGCTGGTCGGTGTTTTGGGATATATCATCCATTTTAGCTGGGGAGGATTTTGATGACGTCATTGAAAAAGCCATAGATGCTGCAAAATGCATGATTGTCGTATGGTCTGAAGCATCTAAAAAATCCTATTATGTCCGAGACGAGGCTAAAAAGGGCCAAAAGAGAAAGATTTTAGTTCCAATTCTTGTTGAACGCATTGACCCGCCTATGGGTTTTGGCAGCATTCATACCGAAAATTTTGTAGCCTGGAATGGCAAATTGAACAGCGATGAATTTCACAAATTGCAACGCGCTGTGGCTAGATTGGTTGGCTCAGGAACTGGGAGCAATTAAATTCCTGCATCTAAAGCAAATATTCAAACCTTCTTATCATCTACAAATTAGACGACTTCAAGTTCTAAGATTTAAGTTTTTTAACAAGACATTGGTGCATTCAATATCCATGCCCAAAGGACATGGAATTGCATTAGCCCCCTGGAAGGGGGCCAAGCTGTCCACTTCACCAACCTCCCCCGTCAATACTATGACTCGGTGTTTTGGAACCCACACTCAATGATACTGACAATGCCATATCACATGTGATAACTTCTGGTATCAACTTATTTGTTACAGCTTATTTTTGAGTTGGTGGCTCAACGCAAGATAAGCTATAACATTTATCAAATTCATAGGCACAGCCTTAGTGTTCCACGCCCACAGGACGTGGCTTTCTGAGTTTTAGTAAATGTTGGGTTGGAACAGTATCAACCCAACCTACCATGCGTGGTAACCTTATTTCGTGTACGTACCTTAACTATTGCAATCCAGCTCATAGGGCACAATAGCGTCAGCGTATTTCGCGGTATTTGACTTACTATGAGGGGCGGATTACTTCATAGCCGTTAATCCGAAAGCCACTGAAGAGGGAATTATGATAAGCTGTTTTACTTCTGGCAACTAGCCCTTAACCCGGGTAATTTTTAAAACGATGGATAATTCTTTCAACCTGCGCATGATTTTGGCTAAATTGACACGGTCTTTGACGGTCAGTGTGATCAAGTCGACACAAACACGGTCATCCTGATCGACAACGGTGACGTTTTCTATGTTAGAACCCATTTCGGAGATAGTTGAGGCTATGGTTGCCAGCGCCCCGCGTTGATTAAGTATTTCT
>JBBQCU010000386.1:0-4060 GCA_038319065.1 Methylococcales bacterium | reverse complement strand
TTTAGATAATTTTCACCGCCAATATGTAAGCTATCCGCGATCATCAAAGGCGGTTCCTTAGGTTCAATAGGGAGTCCCGGCATATCGGGGTGTGCAAACTGACGCCACTTCACGTCATCATAGCCGATGACTTTGCCTTGCTTGGCTACCGCGTGATTTACAAAATTAACAGATAACGTCAGATGTCCATCTAGCGCCAATCTTAAAATATTGGCTTCTGTAACTTCTTCCCCACAAACGCCGGAAAGATACTTGGCTGCTTCGGGCAGTGTCAGCCACTTTTTTAATTTAAAAAGTTTGGAGTGCGCGGGTTTATTCAAGACAACACCTCGTTAAAGTGTAATCGTTACAAAAGGATTAACCGGAAACAGGGTAACGAATCCTGCTTATTGCTCCGTCGAGCTATCCGGTTAAATTGGATTGTATCAATAAATCAGATTTGCGTGTGTTTGTTAAACGGTATGACATTTGTTGTGTTGCCGGTCAATAAGTCCAGTCTATCGCCTAATAACCGCCATGCTACCGCCTGTTCTTGCTCCAACTTTTGGTGCTGATATACGCGCTTCAATTTGTTTTCTTGCGAGTGGTTTAAGCATTTCTCGATAACATCGCCATGAACGCCTAAATTGCCCATCAGGGTTGCGCCTGTTCTTCTCAAATCGTGTGGGGTCCACTTGCCAGCGGGTAACATTAACGCGCTGTTATTGGCTGATCTGCCTTGGTGGATGACTGGATTTTGCCGCCCGTCGATCTGCTTGGATAGGCTTTTGTCGCAGACGTACGAGGTCTTGTAACGGTTCATGAATAGCCACGTGTCGGACTCTCTGATTTCTGCTAACCGCTGGAATTGCATCAACGAAAAGTCGGATAAATAAATTGTGTGCGCTTTGCTGTTTTTGCTGTTCTCGATAGGGATAAAAAAAGTCTTTGCTGTAAAGTCGATATGCTTCCACTGCGCTTTGCTCAATTCACCGACGCGGCAACAAGTCGAAAGCATGATCCAGATAGCACACTCGGTTGATGGCATAAAACCAGCATCAGGCATCTTGACTTTTAGTAGCCTGATTTCATCCTCAGATAAAACCCTTTCGCGCTCGGTTGGCTTGGTGGTGGTTTTTACTATGCTTAAGCTTGCAGTAGGGTCGAACTCGATAATGTCCCGATCAACGGCAAATCTGAACATCTGACGCATCAGTTTTAAAAGATTCCTTGCCAAGTGATTAACGCCGCGTTGCTTCAACTTGTCGGTAACTTCGGTAATATGTCCTTTGCGAACATCGGCAACGGTCAGGCTGCCCAATATTGGCAAAACGTCTTTTTCAAACATGCGCCTAATTTCTGGGAGGTCTTTGCGTTGCTGCAAGTCAGTATCTACCCATCGCTCAAACAAATTTGTCACACTGATAAGCGATTTTAGCCGCGCCAATTCTGCCTCTTCTGCGAGTTGCGCCGCCCGGTTGCGTTCGGTAATCAGTTTGCGTTCTGCTCTGGGGTCAATGCCTTGCTTAAGCATGCTTTTAAAGCGTTCACGCTCTGCTCTGGCTTCGTGTAATGAGCTTACTTTTAAAGTTATTTTGCTTTGCTTACCCTTAAATCTGTAAGCCAGCATGAAAGATTTAGCCCCACCATCAGCTTTAGGGCGAACTCGAATAAACAGCCCGCCGCCGTCTGCAATTATTTGTACTCTGTCGATTGCTTTAAGTTTTTGATAGGCCAAGTCTGTAATTTTATTTAATGCCATTTGGTTCACCCTTGCTCAGTTTCCGGTACCACAACCGGTACCACAAATATTCTGGATTTGGTTAAATCATACTGGACGCTATAAGACAATGCAAGATAATAACTGATTGATTTTAATTGGCGTTAATAGGGGTTTATGGATTTTATAGGATGGCAAAAAACAACCATTTACCTTTCTGGGGGACAAGGGATAGCAGGTTCAAATCCTGTCGTCCCGACCAATTGAATCAATGCGCTAGAAAATATAAAATTTGGTAAAACAAGAAAATTGCGTTTTCGGGTACACATACGGGTACACTTTAGAAAGTTATTGCCGATTATCACCAGATTTAAATTACCCGTTACTTACCGGCAATAGCTGCCAAACTTCCAGGCATAAAAAAGGCCGGTATAATCCAGCCTCAAATTGAGTGTTACATTATCGCGATGTCATTCGGGCAGTTTCCTCAGCTTATCAAACAGCGTTTAATTTACTAAAGTTAAAGCTATTTTTCCCTACTTTCATCGACACTTATTAGCACTTTGCAATATCAGCCTCCTTCTCGGCCTGTTGCCCCGTTTGTCCTTTAGCTCGGCTTCAGCTCGTTGGTGATGTTCTCGCTCCCTATCTGCGAGTTCTGTTTCTGTATACGACTTGAGTATTTCTCTTTCAGGTATATCAGTACCGTCTTTATTTTTGCTTGTAGGTGGTTGTTGTAGCATTTCCAACAAACGAATGACTTGTTCGCGGTTTAATTTGCGAATATTACCATTGTAAATATCAGTAACTTTAGCAGAATCCAAATTCTCAGCAAACCGTTCATAAAAGCGGTGTGACCATGGTAATGCATGGTTCTCGATTAAAAACCACCAATCCCAAAGTCCTTCTGCCAATGCGAGTCCGATGGCACTGGAAGCGTTGATGCGCATCGGCTAGCTGTACCCTATAGAACAACAAGGCAAAGCGCTGAGCAGCGAAGCTCGCCTGCTGTTGCGTATGGAGCAAAGCCAACCCGTACTGAATGCCTTTCATGAATGGCTCATCCAGACGCGTATCAAAACCGCCAATGGTGGAGGCTCCGCAACAGCCCTGGACTATACGTTGAAACGTTGGCCGGCCCTGATTTGCTATGCGGAAACCGGCCATTTGCCGATCGACAATAACCCGGTGGAAAACACCATCCGGCCTATCGCCCTGGGTAAGAAGAACTGGTTATTCGCCGGTTCCGAACGGGCAGGTCAACGCGCTGCCGCCATCCAAACGCTGCTGGGTCCCGCAAAACTCAACGGGATCGATCCCCAACCGCATGGCTGAGAGATACCTTGGAAAAATTGCCCACCTGGCCTAACAGTCGTATAGACGAGCTACTGCCGTTTGCGCGTCCGGTCGAAGAGGGTAAAGGACAGGATGATAAAGTAGGTGACTGATAACCCTGTGCGGTTGCTCCCCAACAAGAAGCCGCAGGTGTCTGCGACTCACGCTTACGATTGTTTAGACCGACCAACACTTACAAGTTGTTGAAAATTTTTGATAATATATGAGACTAACGTCGCAAAAGTTTAAAAATCAAACCAACTAAAATAAAATTCTTTAAATTATAAAAGAGGTCAATCAACTATGTCATCAGCATGGGCAGGTGGAACGGATGCAATCATTGAGAGAATGGACAAAATGACAACGCTCTTTATCGAAGAAGCGCGAAAATCGATCTATACGGGCGACTCAGCTATTAATTGTGAAGAATGCGGCGAGCCGATTCCGGAAAGTCGTAGAAAAGCTATCGCCTGTAAATATTGTTTGGCGTGCCAGACTGAAATGGAAAAAAGCTTAAGATAATCGGGAACTCGCTATTTTTGCGAAAGATTTTTTTGCATCCTTACACAACAAGTGGAAAAAATTACGCGTCAGCTAATGTCTCCGGCAGCCCCAGTCGTCGTGCTTCATTCGTTGCATACCCAACTTACTAAAACAGGGTCCAATTTTTCCAACGGCGCTCATTTCTTACAAAACGGGCAAATCATCCACGCTTTATAACCAAATAAAATGGGTCAGTAGGGCAGGGAGGTTGCATTTTAATTTTTTAGTAAACACCAATTCAAGATTGGCATGGCATTCATCGATAAGCCGGTCCTGGACGCACGAGGCAGGCAATGATATGAGACTAAACTCTTTGAGCTTGTCGACGGTTCGCTCGGAACTGTTCCCACAGTCCACTACTTTTTTCGAGATCTCCACCGTGGGAATGTTGATTACGCATTCTTTGGTTGCTTTCACTATATCGAAGGTGTATTTCCTATTACTGATGACGCAACCGGCAAGCGGGGGCTCAAAATAAGCATG
>JBBQCU010000385.1:0-4070 GCA_038319065.1 Methylococcales bacterium | reverse complement strand
ATCCGTTGATGCTCGGTAAAACAGGTTATCGTAGGCAACCCGGCGGTGGTCTAGCGACTGCTTATCAGGCGGCTTAACAGAAAACCGGCTCCGACGGCTATACCTAATGAAGCTGCTGGGTTTTTATGAATGTAACCCCGGCAATTTTCTAAAAATTGCTGCTCCGCATTTTTCAATTGCTCGCTTTTTTGACCCAGCGCTTCTGCCGTCTGAGTGTTTGCATTGGCTACTTTATCGACTGTTGAGTGAGCTCCGGATCTAAGTCGGTCAATGGTGTCATCGACAATGCTGGCCGTGTCTGTTGCTTCCATAATGGATTCCTTATAAAAAATGAAAAGGATCAGATGAGTTTTAAAATCGGATGATTTCAAAACCATGCCGGCCAAAGATGGCTCGCAGGCCTTTACAGTCTTTTAAATGGCTGCAGGTGGTCTGAACGGTTAATGATTGAACAACAAATAAATAATGACCAAAACAATCACCGGCACGCCCAACAGCCAGCCTATAAGATATTTACCCATGATGCATCTCCGCTAAAAATATTCGTATATATAAATGTCTAGTTATTGATTTTGGCTTACATTCAAACAGGCTGTTAAAAGACATCATGATGCAAGCTGGTATAAAGTTTATGGGAAAATCGTCTTAGAGTCGGTGCGTTATCGCACATTGGAGATAAACTGTTTTATCTGGCCAGACTCAGGTTCTTCATTATTCATCGCGTGTCCAGGAAATCACCAATGACTTTTGGTATCGCGTTCTAGATGTAATTCAATATATAAAAATAACATACAACCACTATGAAAATATTATTAGGGATCGCTTGCCTGTCCTGCCTACTACTTGCAACGAATCCGGTTAATGCTGAAAAACTGACTGATCTGCTCACCGGAAATACAACAACTGAAAGCACCGTGCCTCCTGACAAGATCATTACGGTCAATCATTCAAAACAAAACGACAAAATGATCGAAAAACGCTTGCAGCAGATTTACTCAGAGCTGGATGACTTGAAGGATGTAAGTGCCTCTGTCAGCAATGGCGTGGTGACTTTGCAAGGAGAAATCAGTTCTAAAGAACAAGAAGCTAAAGCAGTGCAGTTTGCCAAACAGATGGAAAACGTCGTCGAGGTTGAAAATAAGCTGGTTGTTAGTCACTCCCTGAACAAGCGTTTAAATAATACCCTTGGTAAAATGAAAGCACTTGGTGAGCAGGCATTAGCCGGTTTACCCTTGATCCTGTTGGCTTTTCTGGTGCTTTGGCTATTCTGGTTTATGGGCAGATGGATTTCCAATCGACAAAGCTTTTACCGGCGCATAAGCGTCAATTTTTTTATTGCCGATTTATTAAGCAAACTTGTTCATCTTATTTTCATCATTATCGGTATAGTACTCGCGCTAAGCTTGCTTGATGCAACGGCGCTACTGGGAACTATTCTGGGCGCGGCTGGCATTTTCGGTCTCGCCATCGGCTTTGCTGTGCGCGACACTGTAGAAAACTTCATCGCCAGTCTTTTGTTGAGTATTCGAAATCCCTTTGAAGTCAACGATTTTGTGGATGTCGATGGCCATCAAGGTAATGTTGCCAGGCTTACTTCCCGTGCGACCATTTTGATATCACTAGACGGAAATCATATTCGCATCCCGAACTCAATGGTATATAAGTCGGTCATCACTAACTTTACCCGCAAGCCTGAAAGGCGATTTGAATTCGATCTCGGTATAGGAAGCGAACAAAATCTTTCCCAAGCGCAGGGATTAGCTTTGGAAACCCTCAAAGCATTATCCGGAATAATGACAGAACCCAAACCTCAAGTCATTATCCAGGAGCTAGGAGATTCGAGTGTTGTTATGCGCATATATGGCTGGGTCAATCAACAACAACATGATTTTCTCAAGGTGCGTAGTGAAGCGATCAAATTGGTAAAAAGGACGTTCGACGAGGCAAATATTGTTATGCCATATCCGGTCTACAATGTAAAAATTTCTCGTGATAAAGACCAGTCTATAACGAAAATACAAGAAAAAATTGATTCAACAAAAAATGCAAAAATTCAGGAAGTTGAATTGCATACTGACGAAATCAAGGATATGTCAGTCGACCGTACGGTAGAAAAACAGATAGAGAAAGAAAACGTCCAGTCCAACAGTGAAAATCTTCTGCATCCAAATACACCTGATGAAATATAACCTGTCAAGCCGGTATAGCCGGACTTTAGAAGTGTCCTGCTTAATCAAAACATTTCAGTATTCGACAGGGTTGAGAAAACACTATATTGGTTTCCCATTTCATCAGCGCATCAGCCATGAGGTGCAGAATAGCCAAATTGTCCTGTAAAATTTTCTCGGCACGATAATAATTACGATCGATTACCGAACGGATTTCTTCATCAATCATTTGCGCTACATTTCTCGAGACAGCATTGCCTTGCGCGCCTGACTGACCGAAGATCGCTTGCCCCGCCTCTTCTCCATAGGTGAGAGGTCCGAGTTTGTCCGACAAGCCTCAACGGGTCACCATTTTTCTCGCCAATTCCGTCGCTCTTTCAATATCATTGGAGGCCCCGGTCGTAAGCCTGTCATCTCCGAAGATCAGCATTTCTGCAAGCCGGCCGCCAAAAAGACTGGCTATCTGGCCTTCCAATATTTCATCGATAAAAATAATGCAGGGTGAATCTTCTTTTGCTTCTTCACAACCGGCTACATCCGCAAACGTTATTTTCACTTGATCTTCCTGAAATACTTTTGCTTTGTTTTTTTGATGCAGTATGCCTGGAATGCCACAGGGCCAATCTCGATCGATGATCATTCCATAAATACCGACTCTGCTACTATCACCGATTCGCATGCGTTTCCGAGCCCGCAAAAAATCCTACGCTATGTTCGATAACGAACCGACTTAGCGGACAGACCAACCTATTATGGCTGCAAGAGAGACGAACCATCGCCCGGGGTCATAGCTTCTGAGCCGGTCCGGGGAGGTTGACAGCCTGCAACATTCCGCAGCCGTAAACAGCCGCGTGACTTGAAACCCCCCAAGTCTGGCCTTTAAAATTTTTTGAGGACAAAGTTATGACGAAGACCGCACTTAAACCCGCCATGCATCACGGAGAGGACGCCATCACGTTACTCACTGAAGACCACAAGAGGGTAAAAAAACTGTTTGCGGATTTTGCCAAACTCACCAAGGGCGATGGCAGCGATAAAGCAAAAGCAGAAGTGGTTCGGCAGATATGCATGGAGCTGACCATCCATGCCCAAGCCGAGGAAGAAATCTTTTACCCGGCGGTTCGCACCGCCATCAAGGACGACGATTTGATGGACGAAGCTGAAGTAGAGCATGCCGGAGCCAAGAACCTCATTGCGCAACTAGAGGCCAGGAAGGCCCAAGCGCCTTGAGTATTGCCAACATGGCATCCTGTTTTGTCAGCCCTGCGGACTCGTGAGTTCCAGTGCCGGTATTACCAAAGCGGTGGCAGTGGCACGCCGAGACGTGAAGTTAATCAAGAATGAAATACAACCCAAATAAACTTAAATAGACGAGGAAACTACCATGGACAACATTACCGACAAAGTATCCCATTCCGCACATAAAGCTTACGATAAGATCGCCGATGCGACCAGTCAGGCTGCAGAAACGCTTGGCGAAAAAGGCGAGCAACTAAAAAAAGCCGAGCAGAAATTGATGAAGAATTGCTGCGGTTATATCAGCGACAACCCCATAACGTCGGTGAGTATTGCGGTAGCGGCAGGTTTTCTGCTGAGCCGCCTGTTGAGCCGGCGTTAGACCGATCGTCAAACATCATGAACCCGAACGCCGCAAATGACTTGCGGCTCTAATAGAGAGGAAACCATCATGGAAACAATAGACAACGCGGCTAATTCTGCAAATGAGGCTATCGATAAGGCCGCCGGTGCAACCAATCAGGCCGCAGAAGCGCTAGGCAAAAAAGGCGAGCAACTCAAAAATGCCGAGCAGCAATTGATTGAGGATTGCCGCGTTTACGTTCGCGGCAACCCCATAACGTCGGTGGGTATCGCAGTGGCGGCCGGCTTTCTGCTGAGCCGCGT
>JBBQCU010000384.1:0-4088 GCA_038319065.1 Methylococcales bacterium | reverse complement strand
GAACTGGGCAAAAAAAACCCCAGTATTGAAATCAGCATTCTGGAAGAATCCGATATGGAAAAGTTGGGCATGGGGGCTTTATTATCGGTTTCGCGCGGCAGTCGCCAACCAGCCAAATTGATTACACTGGACTATCTAGGCGGCGAAAAAAACGGCAAACCCATCGTATTAATCGGCAAAGGCCTCACCTTTGATGCTGGCGGTATTTCCTTAAAACAAGCCCCGGGCATGGATGAGATGAAATACGATATGTGCGGCGGTGCAACGGTTCTGGGTACTTTGCTGGCAGCAGCACAAATGCAGTTGCCATTGAATATAATCGGCTTGATTCCTTCATCTGAAAATATGCCTGATGGTGACGCCAACAAACCGGGCGATATTTTAACCAGCATGTCCGGCAAAACCATTGAAGTTTTAAACACCGACGCTGAAGGCCGCTTGCTGCTTTGCGATACATTGACGTATGCGGAAAGATACAACCCGGATGTCGTTATAGACATGGCAACCTTGACCGGCGCCTGTCTGGTGGCATTGGGGCGGGTGCCAAGCGGTCTGCTCGGTAATAATGATGCTTTATGCAATGATTTACTGGCTGCCAGTGAAACCGCCAATGATAGCCTGTGGCGTTTACCCTTGTGGGAAGAATACCAGGAACAGCTTAAATCCAATTTTGCCGACCTGGCTAATGTCGGTGGAAAAGACGCGGGTGCCATTACTGCGGCCTGTTTTTTGTCACAATTTGCCGAAAATTACCACTGGGCACATCTCGATATTGCGGGTACGGCTTGGCGCACTGGCCCAACCAAAGGCGCAACAGGGCGTCCGGTCCCCTTATTAAGCCAATATCTCATTAACAGGGCACATGGCTGAAGTCAGCTATTATATCCTGCCTTCAGAATCGTTACAGGATAGGTACCAATTTGCCTGCAAGCTCATCGAGAAAGCTTATCGTAGCGGTCAATTTTGTTATGTGGTTACCGACTCTGCCGAACAAAGCTGGATCATAGACAACCTGCTCTGGACTTTCAGGGCAGGCAGTTTTATTCCTCACCAGATATACACTGGCAAGCATCCTGACATTGAAAAAGTCATCTTGATTGGTTCATTGGCTGCGCCTGAGAAATGGCAAAAAACCCTGTTCAATCTATCTTCACACTACCCTAATATAGGACTGCAAACCGAACGCATTCTTGAAATATTGGATAATAGTGAAACAACCAAAGCAGCGGGTAGAAAACGTTACCGTCAATATCAGCAGTCAAACATGAAGATTACAACGCATAAAGTGCATAGTGGAAGTGCCTGATTTTGTAGAATACCTTAAACTAAAAACGGAAAAAGAAGAAAGTAGCAATTGGAACAATTTTTCTATCGCTGCGGCAATGAGGGACATGGAGAATGAAGACACCAATTATTCTGTTAATGATTTGAAAGAAACATACTGATGATTTCAGAAGGCCAAATTAGCTAAATGGCTACAAAACCAACAATCAAATCTGTCAGCCTGAACCATGCCTTAGTCCTGTTAAAATACATAACTTTTCACAAAAATATAACACCCATCCATGGAAAAAACATACGCCCCTCATGCAATTGAACAACGCTGGTATCAAATCTGGGAAGAACAAGGCTACTTTGCGGCCAAACCGGAAGGTGAATCTTATTGCATTATGATTCCACCACCCAACGTGACGGGCAGCTTGCACATGGGTCATGCTTTTCAGGATACCATCATGGACGCGCTCACCCGCTATCACCGGATGAAAGGATACAGCACCTTATGGCAAGCCGGCACTGACCATGCGGGTATTGCCACACAAATGGTGGTAGAGCGGCTATGTAACGCTGAAGGCAAAACCCGTCTTGATTATGGGCGGGAAAAATTCATTGAAAAAGTATGGCACTGGAAAGAAGAATCGGGCGGCATGATTACTCGTCAACTGAGGCGCATGGGCTCTTCCCTGGACTGGAACAGGGAACGTTTCACTATGGATGAAGGCATGTCAGATGCCGTTCAGGAAGTGTTTATCCGCTTGTATGAAGAAGGTTTGATTTACCGGGGCAAGCGTTTGGTTAACTGGGACCCCGTGCTACATACAGCCGTATCGGATCTGGAAGTGCTTTCAGAAGAAGAAAACGGCTCTATGTGGCATCTGCGTTATCCGTTGTCTAATGGACAAGGACATCTGATTGTTGCAACAACCCGTCCTGAAACCATGCTGGGTGACGCGGCGGTAGCGATACATCCAAACGATGACCGTTATAAACATCTGCTGGGTGAATTCGTGGAATTGCCGCTCACCGGGCGCAGGATTCCGATTATTGCCGATGAATATGTCGATCCTGAATTTGGTACAGGTTGCGTCAAGATTACCCCTGCCCATGATTTTAACGATTACGAGGTATGGATACGTCACCGCAACAACTCCGTTATCCAGGATTTACCTCATAGCGGTTTAATTAACATTTTTACTGTTGATGCGACAATACGCAGTAATGATGCCGGTGAAAAGGACCTGATTCCAGCAAAATATTGTGGGCTTGATCGTTTTGATGCACGTAAACAGATTATTGCCGATCTCGAGGCAGACGGTTTACTCGAAAAAATCGCCGATCACAAGTTGATGGTTCCAAGAGGTGACCGCACTCATAGCGTCATTGAACCATTACTGACTGACCAGTGGTACGTTAAAGTTGCGCCGTTGGCAGAGCCAGCAATTGCCGCCGTCGAAAATGGCGACATCAAATTTGTCCCCGATAACTGGAAAAACACTTATTTTGACTGGATGCGTAATATTCAGGATTGGTGTATTTCCCGTCAAATCTGGTGGGGGCACCGCATACCGGCCTGGTATGACGATAAGGGTAATATTTATGTAGCCCGTTCCGAGCAGGAGATCCGCGACCAACACCAAATGCCCGCCGGCTATCCGCTTAAACAGGATGAAGATGTGCTGGATACCTGGTTTTCCTCAGCATTATGGCCTTTTTCTACGCTTGGCTGGCCGGAAAAAACCGAAGAACTGGCCAAACATTACCCGACCAGTGTGCTGGTAACCGGCTTTGACATCATTTTCTTCTGGGTGGCGCCGATGATCATGATGGGGCTAAAGTTCCAGGGCGCAGTGCCGTTTAAGGAAGTGTACATCCACGGTTTAGTGCGGGATGCCGAAGGCCAGAAAATGTCCAAATCCAAAGGTAATGTACTTGACCCAATTGATATCATTGATGGCATTGAGCTGGATGCCCTGGTAGAAAAACGCACGGCCGGCATGATGCAGCCGCATCTGTCCAAAAAAATCGAACTAGCCACGCGCAAGGATTTTCCGGACGGCATTCAATCATACGGTACTGATGCTTTGCGTTTTACCTTTGCCTCTTTGGCATCAACGGGCCGGGATATCCGTTTTGATCTTGCCAGAACAGAAGGTTATCGTAACTTCTGTAACAAACTCTGGAATGCCGCGCGTTATGTGCTGATGAACACTTCGACTACGCTCAGTACCGGCAATTCAACTCGTTCCCTGAGCGGAGCCGAAGGGCAGAATAGCGGATTATCAGATTCACTTTGTACCTACTCGCAAGTTGATCGCTGGATTATTTCCAGGCTCAATCAAGTCACGGCCACGACCAGCAACGCTATTGATAATTATCGTTTTGATTTAGCGGCGCAAGCGATTTACGAATTTAGCTGGAATGAATACTGCGACTGGTATCTGGAACTGGCAAAAATATCCTTGCAATCCGACGATGCCGCACTTCAATGCGGAACACGCAAAACACTCTTGACGGTTTTGGAAACCCTATTACGTTTGGCGCACCCATTGATGCCTTTTATCACAGAAGAAATCTGGCAACGTGTTGCCCCGTTAGCCGGTATTCATGCCGACACCATCATGCTTCAGCCCTATCCTGTAGCGGATGAAACCCTGGTTGATCCCAACGCAGTCGCCGAAATTAACTGGATGATGAGCTTTATTCTGGGTGTACGCCGTATTCGTGGTGAAATGAATATTGCCCCTGGCAAACCCTTGCCTGTTTTGCTACAAAATGGTTCTGCCACTGACCAACATTATTTAGCTACAAAC
>JBBQCU010000383.1:0-4100 GCA_038319065.1 Methylococcales bacterium | reverse complement strand
TTATTTGGAACCGGACACCCGGATTTGTTTTCCTGGGTACTCGGACAAATGGGCGAGCTTCCGCTTGCTCGAAAGAGCAGGAATCGTGCAATTCGTAACCCTTTGAAATTATTAAATGTCCCGGCTTAAGTGGGAAGCCAGCATCGACAAGCAAAGACCATTTTTAGGATTGAGTCGATTTACCGCATCAATCCGCCAAGGTACGATGTGGCTCGCGACCAACAGTTTGGTCACAGCCAGGCCTGTAGTACAGCACCGAAAGTTATAGGCACTAAGTACCGAGCGCCGGAAAAAATCTTGTCCAACACGAATTGTTGTTTGAGCTGTTTTATTACTCCCTGTGTAATCGATAATCTCATCCGGTATAAATGTGTCACCAATGGTGGCTTCAAATCCAGAGGTCGACCCAAAAGCACTAGTCGCCTGTAGCGACTTGATAGCGAAATTCTCCCAGTCTGCCTGCATTTCTTCCCACATAATTTTATCCGCAGTTGATGCGCCTGGCAGCCCCTTGCGGCCTGTTGAGGTTATTGCCGGGTCAAGGCTAACGATATTGGTCAACTTCATAGCCAAAGCTGATGGCGTTCTGCCAATCAATTCAGCATATTTAATGATCTCCGGGTTACGGGAGTGCATTTTTCCGAATCGTATCTGGCCATATAAATTGAATGCCACTAACAGTAGTTGGTGAGTCCAGCCTGATCTGCCGCGTTGAAAGGGTTTTTCAGTCGATTTACGAATCATGGATACTGATAAAACAGGCTTTGAATATCTATAAAGTTATAGCCTGATTTTAATCAGCCTTGATTTAATCAACACCGCTAGCTATAATCTTTGAGCTATTATGTTTGGAGGGCCATGTGACAGTTAGAAAAGACTCAACTGTCAGTAAGATTCTAGGTTATCAGATTCTGATAATTCTGATAATCACTGCTGGCTTTGCCATCGCAGGGGGATCGCAGCAAGGCTTATCCAGCGCTTTAGGTGGGATGGCAGCGTTTATTCCCAACCTCTACTTTGCATTACGGATAGTCAGATCCTCCGGTAAGCCGGCACGAAACATTGTAAACTCCTTTTATGCGGGGGAGTCAGGCAAATTATTATTAACAGCAGCTTTGTTCATAATGATTTTTAAAGTGCCAAACATAGAAATATTACCGCTGTTAGCTGGATACATAGCAGCATTATCGGTTTTTTGGTTCGCGTTACTGATGCGTTAATATAATTTTTTAAAGAGAGGAACGATGGCTACCGAAGCTCATGCCGCCGAAGGTGCAACCGGTTATATAATTCACCATTTAACTCCGCTACATGTTGGCGAAGGCTTTTGGACACTGCATCTTGATACTCTGTTTTTCTCAGCCGTGTTAGGCAGCTTGTTCATCTGGTTTTTTAAGATGGCAGCAGAAAAAGCAACTTCGGGTGTTCCCGGATTAGTGCAGAATTTTGCTGAGTTGCTGATAGAATTTGTAGACAACCAGGTCAAAGACAGCTTTCATGGTCACAGTAAATTAATTGCACCATTGGCATTGACTATCTTTTGCTGGATATTCCTGTGGAACTTTATGGATTTGTTCCCTGTTGATATATTGCCGTTAATTGGCTCGATGATGGGCATTGAGTATTTGCGGGTTGTGCCAAGTACTGATTTAAATGCGACATTTGCCATGTCTATTTCGGTGTTCAGTTTGATTATTTTTTACAGCATCAAGATAAAAGGCCCCTGGGGGTTCGCTAAGGAGCTAATGTTTCAGCCCTTTGGCCCATGGCTATTACCGTTCAACCTGCTGTTGAAATTAGTCGAAGAAATTGCAAAACCCATCTCACTGGCGCTTCGTTTATTCGGGAACCTGTATGCGGGTGAATTGATTTTTATTTTGATTGCCTTACTGCCTTGGTATATTCAACCGGTATTAAGTTTCCCCTGGGCAATCTTTCACATTTTAATTATTACGCTTCAAGCTTTCATATTTATGGTATTAACTATTGTTTACCTGAGCATGGCGCACGAAGATCATTAACAGTTTTTTTATTACTTAACTAACCGTTTGGAGGTTTCATGGAAATTGCAAAATTAATCGCTGACGTACAAGGCATGACTGCTATCGCAGTGGGTCTGGTTCTTGGTATGGGCGCTTTAGGAACTGCCATAGGCTTCGGTCTATTAGGTGGAAAATTCCTGGAAGGCGCTGCTCGCCAACCGGAAATGGTCCCCATGCTGCAAGTAAAAATGTTTGTTGTTGCCGGTCTGTTGGACGCGGTAACAATGATTGGCGTTGGTTTGGCGTTGTTCTTTACTTTCGCAAACCCATTCCTGTCTGCTGTGCAAGCTGCGGCAGCGGGTTAATACAAACTGTCTAATTTCAATAGCAACAAGAGGAACGCATCGTGAGTATCAATGCTACTCTGATTGGGCAAATGATCACCTTTGCACTTCTGGTATGGTTTACCATGAAGTACATTTGGCCTCCTTTATTTGACTCTTTAGAAGAACGTAAAAAGAAAATTGCCGATGGTTTAGCGGCTGCAGAAAAAGGTCAGGAAGAAATTATTTTGGATGAGAAAAAAGCCAAGGGCGTTTTAAAAGAAGCTAAAGAGCAATCTTCAGAGATTGTTACCCTCGCTCAGAGACGTGCTAATGAGCTGATTGAAGAATCAAAAGACACCGCTAAAAAAGAAGGTGAACGTTTGATTGTTGCAGCAAAAGCACAAATTGAACAGGAAATACAGCAGGCTAAAGAAGGTTTGCGTCAAGAAGTCGCTGATTTGGCGTTAAGTGCCGCGGAACAGATTCTGGGTGCGGAAATTGATAAAGCCAAGCACCAGGATATTATTAGCAAAGTCTCAAATCAATTAGGATAGGCAGCATAATGAGCGAACTTGCAACATTGGCTAGGCCTTACGCAGCGGCAGTGTTTAAAAGGGCCAAGGAAACACAGGCGAGTGCAAAGTGGTCGCAAAGCTTGGCTTTTATGTCCGCTGTCCTACTGAACGATGACATTTCTGTGGTAGTCGATAACCCCAAAGTGAACAAACAAAGGTTATCAGCACTAATGCTGGATATTTGCCAGGGACACGCTAATGAAGAAAATGAAAATTTTCTAAAATTGCTGGTCCATAACAATCGATTAAGCTTGTTGCCCACTATTGCGAAGCTTTTCGAAGCCTATAAAGCAGAAGATGAGGGCTACGCCGAAGTTGAAGTATTGACTGCTTATGCATTATCCAAAGAAGCAAAGCACGATTTAACGACAACACTGGAAAAGACCCTGGGCAAAAAAATCCATATGAATGTAGCCGTGGATAAGTCATTAATTGGTGGCGTTCTCGTAAAAGCGGGCGACAGAGTAATTGACGGATCCATAAGAGGCCGGCTTCAACACATGCAAAAAGCACTACAGTGAGAGTGAGTAAAAGCAAATGCAATTAAACCCATCTGAAATAAGCGATCTGATTAAAAAGAAGATCGAAAACTTCGACTTAAGTGCCGAAGCGCATACAGAAGGTACCGTAGTCAGTGTGACTGACGGTATTGTAAGAGTCCATGGTCTTTCTGAAGCTATGCAAGGTGAAATGCTGGAATTCCCGGGCAATACCTTTGGGATGGCACTCAACCTTGAAAGAGACTCAGTGGGTGTGGTGATATTAGGTTCATACCAGCACATTACTGAAGGCGATACCGTAAAATGTACCGGAAAAATTCTGGAAGTCCCTGTTGGGGAAGCCTTATTAGGGCGTGTTGTTGACGCGCTGGGTAATCCTATTGACGGTAAAGGTGCCATTAATACCACCGAAACGGCTCCCATTGAAAAAATTGCGCCGGGCGTAATTGCCCGTCAATCGGTTGATCAGCCGGTTCAAATCGGACTGAAGTCTATTGATGCGATGATACCAATAGGTCGTGGACAGCGGGAATTGATTATTGGCGATAGACAAACCGGTAAAACAGCTATTGCGATTGATGCGATTATCAATCAAAAAGGTACAGGCATTAAATGTATCTATGTAGCTATCGGTCAAAAACGCTCATCAGTTGCTAACGTGGTTCGCAAGCTGGAAGAACACGGAGCGATGGCACATACGATAATTGTGGTCGCATC
>JBBQCU010000382.1:0-4110 GCA_038319065.1 Methylococcales bacterium | reverse complement strand
TTCTTCGTGTAATTGGTCACCGTGTCTTCGTCAATTCTTAAGAGCTCCGCTACTTCCTCGCGCTGGTAGCCTTTTTTTCTAAGGTAAACCACCAAGCATTTTTTTCGTGCGCGTGAATTCTTATTCAATGTCATTTCAGGACAATGTTCGTCCAATTGCTTCTCTGTCAGTATTTGGCGCTAGGAATTAGTTAGTTTGGGTATTTTTACAATATTTTAGGGTAACTGGAAACCGATATTTTGACCGCACGGAGTATAAGTTCAGCTTTTACTGAACTAGGGTTAACTTTTAACGCTACGCTGGAATTTCCGAAAACGGATGTAAACGGCGACCCGATTCCCGGAGAAACCGAAACCATCAATTTGTTTGACGGTTATAACATTGCAACTACTGCATGCCTAAACGAAAATAACCAAGTTTGTGCGGCTGCATTTACTCGTACAGTCAGCGCAGTACCTGTTCCCGCAGCCTTTTGGCTGTTTGTTTCAGCCATGCTCGGTTTTGCGGGCTACACTCGCCGTTTCCCGGACGTGCTCAGGTTGGGTGGGTATTTAAACCAACTGAATAATTTGATTAAGCCGTTCACATACTTGAATAAACAAAGCATCGTTTAATGTGCCTAACGGATTCGGTTTCGCACCACGTAACCGCCAATCAAACGACTTGGGTTGATGACAAAGCACATAGCTGGTTTTGTCACCCTTAAGCCCGGAAGCTTTACCCACTGCAAGCGCAAAAGGATTGTCAGCATTGTATTCTGCCGTCGTCATTGGTAAGCCAATGACGAGCGAGGTTTTATCATTAAAAATGCGCGGTGATAGCACCAGAAATGGATGAATGTCGCGCATTTCCTGCCCGACTTGGGGATTACAATCAATCCAGATGATGTCTTGGCGGTTGGGTAGCCACGGGCCAGCTATTTTTACCATTCCTCAGCGCCCAGTCTTTGCGTTGTTGGCATGGCTTCGCCGCCGTGCCGGGCAGGATCATAGTGCGCTAACCGTTGTTCCAGGGTCAGCGGTATATCAACCACGGGCGTAATAATAATGTGGCCATCGGCAACGGAAAGCCGTACCCGTTGATGGGCGTGTAAATGTGCTTCACGGGCGATTGCTGCAGGTAGGCGCACACCCAAATTATTTCCCCATTGTTTTATATCCAGCTCAACTTCAGTCATAACAAATCCGCAAATAGTATATGTTTAAATATAAGTATAAACATTGTATTTGTTGGAATCAACAGTTCAAATCTATCTTGCAAGTGAAAAACAGTTTAAACCAGCGGAAACATTTTATCGGGATTGAGTATGCCGTTCGGATCGAACTGGCGTTTAATATTCCGCATCAGTTCAATCGAGTTCGCATCCAGTTCCCGGTCAACAAAGTCTCTTTTTTCCAGGCCTACGCCATGCTCGCCGGAGAGTGTGCCGTTAAGCGCCAAAACCAGGGAAAAGATTTCATCCAGACAATGGTGAGCTTTTTTGCTTTGCCCAGGCTCATCCGTGTCCAGTAATAAATTAACATGAATATTGCCATTGCCCGCATGACCAAAATTGATGATGGGCAAGTCATATTTCTTCGACAGTTTATCCAGCCCTTCAATTAAGGCTGGTATTTCAGTAACCGGAACAACCACGTCTTCATTGATTTTTTTTTGGGCCACTTTGCGCAAGGCCGGAGCAAGCGCTTTCCGGGATTGCCAGAGCGCTTTCACTTCAGCTTCGGATTGGGCTAGCCGGATGTCCAGTAGACCTGCATTTTTGGCGCTGGCGGCGACTTTTTCGGCGGCAGTGTCCAGGTTATCCAGTTGTCCGTCGACTTCAATCATTAACATCGCGCCTGCCTGTTCGGGCAGGTCACAGGTGGAATATTGCCGGATCATGTCAATCGCATTACCATCAATAAATTCCAGCGCACACGGGGTGACGGGTTGTGACATGATGGCGGAAACGGCTTTGGCAGCATCGAAAACAGTGCGGTAAATGGCCCTGAGAGTTTTGGTCGCTTCAGGTAACGGTGTCAGTTTTAAGGTGGCCTGGGTAATGATCGCCAGGGCGCCTTCCGAGCCCAGTATCAGGCGCGTAAGGTCATAGCCGACAACACCTTTGCTGGTATGCACGCCGGCCTGGATTTCTTTGCCCGCGCCCGTGACTGCGCGCAAGCCTAAGGTATTTTCTCTGGGCGTGCCGTATTTTACTGCCCTGGGTCCTGCCGAATTGAAGGCCAGGTTGCCGCCTATACTACAATAGGCCGCACTGGTGGGGTCCGGCGGCCAGAAAAAACCTTTTTCCTTGACAATATCCTGCACCTGCTGATTGGTCATGCCCGGTTCTACTGTGATGTAACGATTATCGGGAGAGAATTCGATCAGTTTGTTCATGCGTTCCAGCGATACAATTACCCCTCCTTTAACAGGAACAGTTGCCCCCGTTGTTCCTGTGCCGCGTCCTCGAGCTGTGAGAGGAACATTAAACCGGTTGCAGGCATTAACAACGCTAACGACCTGTTCATGCGTGACCGGGAAAACGACAGCTTGTGGTAGAACGTGACGGCGGCTGTTGTCATAACCGTAAGCCCAGCAATCTTCAGGTGCGGTAAGAATATCTCCGGCAGCAAAACAGTCTGCCAGCATCGCCAGAAAACCGGGAGGAAGGGCTGGAATGTTAGTCAAGGTATTCAAAAACCGTGACGATTTGTTTTATGCCGGGTTGGAGCCTGGTAACCTTGATGACAACAGCGCCTTCATCCCGGTGTACCAATCCCATCAGGTAAACAGTCCCGTTTTCAGTAATGACTTTTACCACGGATGGGTCAAAATCGGGCATTGTCCGAATTTGACTAAGTGCTTTTTTTACGCTTTCGGTAATGAGTTTGTCATTAGCACGTGAACCGGGATCAATGGGGCCGGCAATAATCAGATTGTTATGTATCAGTTTGACATGGGGAATGACCTGGACTGTAGAAATGATTTTTGCTCTAAGTTCTTCAGTGGGCGTTTCCCCGGTGACCAGAACTGCGCCGTTATAAGCAGTTATCGTAAAGTGGCACTGGCTCAGCAAATCATCATCCGAATTC
Source organism: Methylococcales bacterium (assembly GCA_038319065.1). Taxonomy (GTDB): domain Bacteria; phylum Pseudomonadota; class Gammaproteobacteria; order Methylococcales; family Methylomonadaceae; genus Methylobacter_C. Next base: position 1,036 of record JBBQCU010000382.1, on the reverse strand, counting down.
AGCTCCGAGTAGGCCTCGGTTTCAATATCTTTATCTATCAAAATTGCTTCGGGACTACGGCGGTCTTGTGATAACGATTGTCCGGTCATTCCCTCGCCATTTGTTGCGACGGTCGAACAAGCACCTATCAAAAGGCAATTGAATAGCAGGAGAAACAAAAAGATTTTTTTCATGATTTAGCCTGGATATGATGTCAACCGAATAATTGATGGTCAATCAAGTCGCACAAACAATGAGTAATCAGAACGTGAATTTCCTGAATGCGTGCAATGGAGTTTGAAGGTACGCGAATTTCAATATCTGTTTCATAGAGTAACGGCGCAATCATGCCGCCATTATTCCCCGTCAACGCTATTACCGATAACTCTTTATCGTGAGCGGTGGCTATCGCTTTGGCAATATTGGCTGATTTGTTGCCATCGGTATAGGCCACCAATATATCGCCACTTTGACCTAATGCTCTTAGTTGTTTCGCAAAAACATCATCAAAATGATAGTCATTGGCTATAGCGGTGATGGTTGCTGTGTCTGTAGTCAATGCGATGACTGGCAAGGATGGGCGGTCGCGCTCAAACTGGTTAAGCAAGAGCGATGACAGCAGTTGGACGCATGTTGATGAGCGGCCATTGCCGCAGGCCAGTATTTTTTTATCATTAAGCAAGGCTGTAACCAGTCGTTGTGAGGCATACTCTATCAGTTCGCAAAGATAGGTCATTGCCTCTTGCTGGGTTTGGATGCTGTCAGAGAAATGATTAATGATTTTGTCTTGTAAACTCATGATGTGATTAATTTAAAAGGCATTTTGTATCCACTCTACGTTACCGTTGCCGGAAATGGCAACAACATCGAAGCGTACAGGCCGGTCTGCTTTTTGGGATGATAAATAAATATGCGTTGCAGCTATTATACGCGATTGTTTTGCCCGCGTGACACTCTCCACGGCGCTGCCGTACTGGTCTGTTTTACGGAACCGGACTTCGATAATAACCAGTGTATGATGATCGGTCATAATTAAGTCGAGTTCACCCTGCTTGCA
>JBBQCU010000381.1:0-4111 GCA_038319065.1 Methylococcales bacterium | reverse complement strand
GAAATCAGCTCATCAGTTGGATGTACGCGCCATTCATCACCAAGCTGAACAACCGAACGTGCATCTTTTGAAATATAGTTGATGCTTATGGGACAACTGCCACCTTTGAAAGGACTTAGAACTTCTCCCAACCGTTCAATAGTGTTAATGGATTCCGGGTTATTTTCCGCTTTATTCCAGGTTAATCGAATGCCTCTTGAAAAACACTCTCTTGCCTGATCCATATCGTATAACTTCTCTATCGTTAAACGTAATACACCGGAAAAATTATCAATAGCCAAAGCGCCCTCGGCAATTAAAATATTATCGCGAGTAAAAATCCCCCGGTATTTCTCATAAACTTCGCCAAAAGCAGCACACTCAAGCCTGCCGGATTTATCATCCAGGGTTGCAAAGCCCATGGTTTTTCCTTGTTTGGTTTGACGCGTGCGGACTTCTACAACCAGGCCCGCAACACGCGCCTCCGTATTGCCCCGCGACACTGGGAAAGAAGCTATTTTTCCGTGCGTAAAGTGTTTTAATTCCGGTTCATACTGGTCTATCGGATGCCCCGTCAAGAATAGCCCCAGGGTTAATTTTTCAGCAGCCAGGCGTTCATTGTCCGACCAAGGTTCAACCGCAGTAGAGTAAGCGCAGATGTTATTCCCATCATTATCGCTACTTGCCACTATAGAGCTTGAGCTTGGGAGCGAGAACAAATCATTCTGTCCCGTTTGTGCCATTTTTCCGTGCTGCTCAGCCACTCTCAAAGCGGTGGACAATTCCGCCATATGACTGGCTCGATTTACATCAAATTCATCAAAAGCCCCTGCGCGAATTAACGCTTCCAGTACTCGCCGGTTAAATTTGCGTAAATCGACCCGCTTGCATAAATCATATAAACCTAAAAACCTGCCATTATCGTTTCGCTCTATAAGCATATCTTCAATCGCTGCCTGTCCCACACCCTTGATTGCGCCTAGGCCATAAACAATTTGATTATCGTCGTTAACGGTAAAACGATAGGTCGACATATTGATAGCCGGCGGAAGAATGACCAGCTTCATCTGTCTGCATTCTTCAATCAAGACCACCACTTTATCGGTATTATCCATGTCAGAAGACAGCACCGCAGCCATAAAGGCAGCCGGGTAATGAACTTTAAGCCAGGCGGTTTGATAGGCGACCAGCGCGTAGGCGGCTGAATGAGACTTATTAAATCCATAACCGGCGAATTTTTCCATTAAATCGAAAACATAGGTTGCTATCGATTCATCAACCTGATTGGCAACAGCGCCAACGGTGAACTTTTGCCGTTCTTTCGCCATTTCTTCCGGCTTCTTTTTGCCCATGGCCCTCCTCAGCATATCCGCTCCACCCAAAGTGTAATGGGCCAATTCCCGCGCAATTTGCATCACCTGCTCCTGATACAAAATAACACCATTAGTCGGTTTAAGGATAGGCTCCAGCAGTGGATGCGCGTATTCCGCTTTGGCGCCATGTTTAACATTAATATAATCATCGACCATGCCCGATTCCAAAGGCCCCGGACGAAACAACGCTACCAGCGCGATAATATCGTCAAAACAGTCGGGCTTAAGCTTTTTAATAAGCTCCTTCATGCCCCTGGATTCCAGCTGGAATACGGCTGTGGTCAGACCGTTTTTTAACAGCGCGAAGGAATCGGCATCATCTCTGGGTATCCTGGTAATATCAACCAGCGCTTCTCCTGTTTGCTGTTTTTTATGATTAATGGTTTGTAGTGCCCAATCAATAATGGTGAGCGTGCGTAAACCTAAAAAGTCGAACTTGACCAGTCCGACTGCTTCAACGTCATCTTTATCAAATTGGGTTACCAGGTTACCGCCGCCTTGTTCACAATACAGCGGGGTAAAATCCGTCAATTTGGTTGGGGAAATAACCACGCCACCCGCGTGTTTGCCCGCATTTCTGGCAGTTCCTTCCAGTGACAGCGCCATATCAATCAGCGTCTTGACTTCTTCTTCGGTGTCATAAAGCTGTTTAAGATCCGGGCTGTCTTTTAATGCTTTGGTTAGCGTCATACCGATTTCAAAGGGAATCAGCTTGGCTAACCGGTCTACAAAGCCATAGGCAAAACCCAGCACCCGTCCTACATCACGAATAACCGCCTTTGCCGCCATCGACCCATAGGTGATAATCTGTGCAACATGATCCCGGCCATAATGACGGGCTACATAATCAATCACTTCATCACGTCTATCCATGCAAAAGTCAATATCAAAGTCAGGCATAGAGACCCGTTCAGGGTTCAAAAACCGCTCGAACAGTAAATCAAATTCAATGGGGTCCAAGTCCGTGATTTTAAGCGCATAAGCGACCAATGAACCTGCGCCCGAACCGCGTCCTGGGCCGACTGGAATGTGTTCATTTTTTGCCCACTGAATAAAATCAGCAACAATCATAAAATATCCGGGGAACCCCATTTCGGTTATCACCTTCAATTCGGTGTCCAAACGTTCATAGTAAACTTTACGATTTTCCTCAACTGTGCCTTTTCCGGTGGCCGGATATTGCAGAAAGCGCTCTTCCAAGCCCTTTTTGGACTCAATGGTCATCAACTCACTCAACGTCATTCCTGCAGGGACGGGAAAATCCGGTAAAAAGTTTTCTCCCAACGTCAGTTTTAAGTTGCAGCGTTTGGCAATTTCCACGGTGTTTTCCAACGCTTCCGGAATATCGGCAAACAACGCCAGCATTTCCGCGGTACTGCGTAAATACTGTTGATCGGTATAATCCTTGGGACGACGCGGATCATCCAATACCCGGCCCTGATGAATACATACTCTTACTTCATGGGCTGCATAATCTTTTTGATGAAGAAAGCGCACATCATTGGTGGCAACCACAGGCAAACCCATTGCCAATGCCAGTTCAACAGCAGCGGCAATATAACGCTCTTCGTCCGGCTTACCGATACGCTGTAATTCCAGATAAAAGCTTTGCTCAAATAATGCGGCCCATCGTTCAGCCAAGCGTTTAGCCTCCATATGGTTATCTGCTAATAAGGCCTTGCCTATATCACCACTCATTGCACCTGAAAAGGCAATCAACCCTTTGTTATTTTCTTCTATCCACTCTTGCCTAAGCATAGGCACACCCTGATGTTGTCCTTCCTGATAAGCTTTTGAAATCAATTCGGTCAACGTGATGTAACCCCTGTGATTATTGACCAGCAGGGTCAATCGATTGGGCGAAGCAGGTTCTTCAGGATTAAAAATCAATATATCGGCACCCGCTATCGGCTTGATACCTTGCCCCAACGCCGCCTTATAAAACTTGACCAGCGAGAACAGGTTAGCGTGATCGGTGACTGCAACTGCCGGCATGTTTAACTCAGCCAAACGTTTAACCAGCGGTTTGATTTTAACGATGCCGTCTACCAGGGAGAATTCGGTATGAAGCCTTAAATGGATGAATGCTGGTTGCATGGATGATGGTGACTTGGAATGGGGAATTAGAAAGGCTAGAAGGCTGGTATAAAGTTGATAATGTTTTGCCGGAATAAAAAATGAAGTATATTATTTATTTACTAAAGTTTCGCGGTTGATTTTAGCTCCTGTTACACTGCAAGTCTGATGAATTATATGGCCTCAAGCCGTAAAATTTTGGGGTCAAGTTGCAGAGTCTGCACAAAGAAATGGCACATGTGCATCATTGATTTCTATTACCACAAGGCTTTCTTGGCAACTCAAATCTAAGGTAAGCGCTTGTGTTCATCATGAGTACCATAAGGTGCTTCGGCGATCCTTCGACAAGCTAGGGACATGCTTGATAAAAAGGGTTTTTCGCCATGAACCAAGGATCCTTCAAAAAGCGAAAGTCCCTTTCAACTAATTTTTGTTCCCGCGTGCGTATAGTAATCAAACATCTTTTCGAGGCTGAGTAGCAATTCCTCCCATTGGTTGCTGGCGAGAATAAAACAGCTTTTCTGTTGAATCTTGCGGTGGTGTTGTAATGCTTCAGATGAACTTGGACTTGGCTTCTCCACCAACAATGGAATTATGCGACATTAGCCAGAGGCTGACAAGCCGCCAATTCCACGTTATTTAACCGCCTTTCCTTTCTCGTCATCCGTGCTGCGGCTAACTTC
>JBBQCU010000380.1:0-4111 GCA_038319065.1 Methylococcales bacterium | reverse complement strand
CTACGACGGAGTGTCAATAATTCATACCGAGATTCGCGCTTCAAACGCATTACTACAAACACGCAATCGATCAAACACGCCGGAATTTGGAATCAAACGGGTAAAAGCAGCGAATTCTATCGAGGAAATGATTAAGCAATTTCCTGTTGAAGAATGGAGACCCTGTAATGCTGAGCTGCATGTCAGCAACATAGAATCTCTAGTTAGAGACCTTGGCGGTGAAAAGCTCTACGGAGACAATAATAAAGCTGAAGTAGTTTTCCGCGAGTTACTTCAAAATGCTAGGGACTCAATAGTTTCCAGACAGTTTTTTGAAGATGGTTTTAATGGAGAAATAAACGTTCAATTCAAAAAAATTGATGGGGAATCATGGCTTTATATTGAGGATAATGGAATAGGAATGTCTTATGAAGTTATGAAAGGCCCTCTCCTAGACTTTGGTAGTAGTTTTTGGAAGTCTGCATTGATTCAGGCTGAGTTTCCTGGGCTTCGTTCTTCAAAGTTTCGGTCTATTGGACGTTTCGGTATTGGTTTTTATTCAGTATTTATGATCGCTGATTGCGTTGAAGTGGTAAGTAAACGATACGATAAAGGTTTAGATGACACCAATCACCTTATTTTTAAGAATGGCTTGAGCTTAAGGCCCATTTTTAGGCGCGGACGAGTCGCAGGCTTCAGTTCAAATTCAGCAACCCAAGTTAGAATTCGACTCAAGCAAGATATATTTCAAGGTGGTTTGAAGTTGAAAGTAATGCCTGGATATATGGGAGTTCCCGAAATTTTCCCCGTGTTACCTGATTTTTTAGCGGCATTGGCGGTTGGTTTAGACGTGAAAGTGTCATTCAGTAGTCCAGAGTTCGCAAAAAGAATAATACATGCTGGAAAACCAGGGATTGATCCCAGTAGCGATGCTTTATTGCAGCAAATATCCTTCTCGCAATATCAAAATCATAATCCCGCTATTAATGATTACATAAAGAAAAATAGTCATAGGCTCAGACCAATTGAGTTGGAGGGCAGACTCGTTGGTGTTGCTGCGATATCTACCATCACTCATTCGGGACAATATCTTCTTGGTGTCAAGACCATTGGCGGTTTATCAACAACAATTGATGGTCGACACTATTCTCACTTTATTGGTTATTTAGATTATAAACCTGAATCCGCAAAACGGGATGTCGTAGCTGATGCAAAAGCTATTGACGCGCCCCTGGAGTTAATAATATCTTGGGCTACTGAGCAGTACAATATTTTGTTGAGTGATAATGTCAGCGATGAAGAGCTGTGCATTGCAGGCTTGAATGCTTGCGAGTTCGATATTGACCCTATGCCGATTGCAAGGGTGTCCATTATAGAAGACGGCCAACAGAAATTTGTCACTTATGATGAACTCGCTTCTATTGCCGAGCGGTTGCCAGTTGTGATACTGAAAATGGCGTATGTGGACTACGTAGCAACCCACCACTCTATTCGCCATATAGATAGAATGGTTTTAATAGATTCTGTACTTACAAAAGGCAAATCAATGTCGCTTGAAATGAATGAGGGAGTGCCTCGTTATCCAAATAGCATTATTGGTTGTCTGCACCGTGCAGTAATTGCAAAGAGTCGGTGCCCAAAATGGTCAATTACCCCTTCGGCTTATCATTCACATCTCGGTCCAATTGAACTGTTGACTCTTTCTTCAAACCCAGATTAGCAACTATCTAAGCGGGACTGGGTTTGCAACCCAGTCCTTAACGGTTGCAGTTAACGTAGGATAGCAAAAACGTTGCGGACGGGTTTACAAAACCCGTCCTGCTCAAGGGTCTAATAATGATGTCTACAACAATTAAAGCCGAAATATCCGATCAACTTTGGCAACAAACGCAAAGTATGGTCGAAAAGGGTTGGGTCCGTAACATGGATGAATTGGTTTCGGAGTCCATCCATCGGTATCTGGAGTCTCACCAGGAAACAATCAGCGAACGGTTCATTCGAGAAGATATTGAATGGGGTTTGCATGGGCAAGAGTAACATTAACTTGTTCCCACACTACATGATCCAGTAACAAAACATCATCCATGGAAAAGAAAACCAAACTACTCACCCTCATTACCCTGTTCACCGGTGTTTTGCTTATCGCAGTGGCTGCCTGGTGGTTATGGTGGCGTGAAGCACCATTTCCGGAAGGACTTGTTCAGGCCAACGGCCGTTTTGAGGGCGATCATTACACCGTTTCCGGCAAGTGGCCGGGGCGAGTCGTTGAAATGCTGGCGAGGGAGGGTGATCTGATCGAAAAAGACCAGGTGATGGTTAAACTTGATGACGCACAGCTGCTGGACAAAGTGAATCAAGCCAAATCGGCGGTGGATGTCAAAAAAGCCGGGCTTAAGGCGGCCCAAACCGCGTTGTCGGTTTTCAAGAAAAATGTCCCGTTAACGATTGATACGGCTAAAGCAGGGCTTGATCATGCCGATGCCGAGCTGGTTTCAAGCCGTGCCACTGAACAGCAGATGCTCAAGGATGCCGAGCGGTTTCGGGAGCTGCTGAAACGCGGGACGGTAGAAAGACGGCGTAGCGAGCAGACCGATTTAAGCTGGAAAGTTGCGCGAGCCCAACACACCACAGCCCAGGCGGCGCGAACCCAGGCTGAAAAACAGTTGGCGGAAGCCGAACTGGGCCGGGAACAGATCAAGGCTAAAGAGGATGACGTCCAAGCCCAGGTTGCCCAGGTGGCGCAGGCAGAAGCCGCACTAGCGGAAGCGCAAAGTGTCCTGAATGACCTGGTGATCCGGGCGCCTGCGACCGGCATGATCACCACGCGTATTGTTGATAACGGTGAAATGGTCGCGGCAGGGAGTCCGCTCTTTGACATTGTTGACCTGGATAAACTGTATTTGAAAGTCTATGTGCCGGAAAAAGAAATCGGCAAGATACGCCTGGGACTGCCTGCCCAAATTTATACCGATGCCTTCCCGGATAAACCATTTCCTGCCACGCTCCGTTATATTGCTTCCCAGGCAGAATTCACGCCTAAAGAGGTGCAGACACCGGATGAACGGGTAAAGCTGGTTTATGCCGTCAAACTTTATCTTGATGAAAATCCTGATCATAAACTGACACCCGGACTGCCCGCGGATGCCGTGATTCGCTGGCAGAAGGAAACCCCATGGGCGAAGCCGCGCTGGTAGATGGTCAGGCTGTTATCCACATTACCGGGTTTTGCAAAAGCTACAAGAAGAAATTGGCGGTCAATGCGGTCGACCTGAGTGTCCAGCGCGGTGAGATTTACGGGCTGATCGGACCCGATGGCGCGGGTAAAAGCAGCCTGATGAAGGCCATTGCCGGCGTGTTGTCGTTTGAACAAGGCTTGCTGGAGGTTTTGGGCGTTAAGGTTGATTCGGAAGCATCGGCGGAAAAGATCAAAGGCCGGCTGGGCTTCATGCCGCAGGGATTGGGATTAAATCTGTACGGCGATTTGTCGGTAGAGGAAAACATCGATTTCTTTGCGCAGCTGCGTCAGGTATCGCGCGAACAATTGGCCGAAAGAAAAGAGAAACTGCTCGTCATGACCCGGCTGGACAAGTTTCGTGACCGTCCGATGAAAAATCTCTCCGGCGGCATGAAGCAAAAGCTGGGCCTGGTTTGTACACTGATTCATCAGCCCGAACTGGTCATCCTGGATGAACCGACAACCGGGGTTGATCCGGTTTCGCGGCGGGATTTCTGGGCCATTCTTGCCGAATTGCTGCGCGAACACGGCATTACCGCACTGGTTTCCACCGCTTATATGGATGAAGCGGCGCGTTTCCATCGTTTGTCGTTGATGTATAACGGGCAAATATTGGCGGCGGGTGAGCCTGATGCGATCAGTCAGCAAGCCTTAGGCTGCCTGGTTGAATTGACCGCAGAACCCCAGGTTGAAGCGCTGAAACAGCTAAAAGCACATTTCCCCCAAATTGAAGCCATAGGCTCCCGGATAAGGATTTTTGTTGATAACACCAAAGCGAGCGAGGGCGCAAAAGCCGTTTCCGATCTGCTTACCGGCGTGGAAATAAAAACAATACGGGCAACTGATGCCGAACTGGAAGACGCCTTTATTGCCTTGCTGCGTCTGGGTCCCCTGGCC
>JBBQCU010000379.1:0-4132 GCA_038319065.1 Methylococcales bacterium | reverse complement strand
CGTCTTTATTTTAAACAATCAATTTTCAACGACCTGATTTTATTATGAAAATTGAAATCGCTCAGGTCGTGGATATTTGCATTGGCGCCAAAAATAAGTTCGGAGTCTTCTTTTACATCCTGCTCTGTAAAACCGAGGGCACGCAATAATTCGGGATATTTTGCCATCTCTTTCAGGGTTAGCTTGAAATTGATGTTTTCGAAAATCACCAGCTTGGCCTTAGGGCCTACTTTGATGCTATCGATACGTGAAGCCCAATTTTCGCCATTTACATTTTGTAAATTGTCTAATTCCACCGGGCCTGCAAGCCGGAAGTGGGGCCCCGCATAGCCAGTATTTTCAAAAAACTCGGCCCAGCAATTCTCATTTTCGGCATGGGCGGCCGAAACTCGTCCTAATAACATAGTTACAATAAATATCGTTTTAAACGTGCGGGTTACAAAGTTGATTAGTTTCATCTTTCTTCTCCTGCTCTATCGTAGATCGACTATCATTTTTGGCGTTTGTTGACGCTTGACATATTGAGCTTCGCGCTTCTAAATAAGACGCTTAAATCTGAGTAACATCGGCAAACTTCATGACAGGGTTATAGTCGCAGACCGCCTTAAGGGGGGTGATGTTATTAGAAATGCCTTATTATTCAAACAGCGACACAACTTCTTCACAACTAATAACCTTTTTATTGTTGTTGAGAATATAGTTAGCCAGCCTGGTAATTGCTGCCCAATTTGCTCGATCATTAATAAAGCTAAACGCTTGGACAAACAACTCATCCAGTTTTTTGCCCTGCTGTTGTTTGCAGGCAGAAAAACTTTGCATATATTCATTGACCAGCGCAAGATCGGAACTACCGCCATAATTTTTCAGGGTGTGCAGATTTACTAACTGATGATTAAACACTTCGCCATCGGTTTCATGAATATGTTTTGCTTCAGTCAGCGGGCCGATGAGCAGATTAATAATATCCGCTTCAAAGGCGACCGTGTAATCAATTAAAAAACGCAGCATCGCGTTATTATTGCCTGAATTTTTTTGCACTAAAGCATCAATAGAAAGCGGTAACCATTCGATTAACCTTCCACCCTCAACTCTTGCAATATGATCATCAAGCGTTGTTTGGTAATCCCATAATTCATTTTCAGACTCACAGTTTAAATCTTTAAACATAATCTGAAAAAAAATCGGTGGAAGATTTCTGGCTTTGTTATTTAAATGAATAGCCGTCGCATGCCCTGCTTCATGGAATGCAATACGCTTTCTATGTTCTATCTGCTTATCTTGATTGTTACTCTGAATTATCTTATTACGTTTCATTGCGAATACTCTAAAATTATAGTGACAAAGCGAGCAGTCAAAAAAATACTCAACTCTTGAGGCCAAAAGAAGCATTGATTTTTTACCTCCCCCTTCGACTTCTAGCCAGTCATCCATTTTATGTGCAGCAATAAAAGCTTTTTTTAAGTTTTACAATAAGCACATTCTGGATCTATTACGCGAAATTTTCCGAATCGCTGGATAAAAATTTTGGGATGCGTAGTGTGTTAAAACTGCATTGCATTTTTTCTTACGCGTTCCGGAAAGACACGATTTTCATTCTATGCACAAAAAGATAGGCGAACAATACGTATAACTACTTATACGCATTAATTAACGATAAGGCAGGAATTCGATGTAGCTTTGACTTTAAGCACGCTTCCGGAACGTATACCGGTACAAATGGAAGGAGTTTTCTGGTCATGGATAAAAATAAACACCATAGTGATGGGCACAAGCCTGAATTTTATGTCGATTTATTCATCGAAGGATTTGAAAGTTATACTGATCAATCGACATTGAGACATTTATTAGGGACATAAGTCCTGAATAACAACTTATTATGGCTATCCCGGAGGAATTGAACATGCAGTGTTTGATGGATCATATCGTAGTGAATGTAGAAGATGAAGAGAAGATGATCGCTTTCTATTCGAGCATCCTGGAGTTTACGCCAGAGCGCCTGGAGGACTTCCGCGCTGGAGATGCGCCATTCCCCTCTGTGCGACTGAATTCTGAATTGATAAAGGAAACAAGGTGCCGGAATTGAATCTGCCATTTTATTGTGCTATCAATAATGCATAACAGATTATTTGGAACACGAGGCCTGAAATTTGGCCGAACAATGCTTTGCGTAGCGATGACCTTGTTATTAAACGGCTGCGACACTGAAAAACAATGGCAATTGCATGAAATTACCGGTCATTTGCCGGACTTGCGTTTCTCGCTGATATCCGATACAGGACAACCGGTTACAGATAAAACCTATCAAGGCTACTTGGTCTTGTTGTTTTTCGGTTTTACATCTTGTCAGGCTGAGTGCCCTGCCACACTGTTCCGTTTGACAAAAATCGTGCGGTGTTTGGAGAATAAGGCCAATCGGATCCGTATTTTATTTGTCACACTGGATCCTGGCCGCGATACCTTGCAAGTTTTGAATCACTATGTAAGGGCATTTGATGCAGGACATACGGTTGGCTTGACAGGCAATGAAGCTGAAATAGAAAATCTCGCGAAACGTTACCGGGCCGCTTTCCGCCCTAGAGAATCGAATTCTGATGAGCTCAGTCACAGTGCGGCAGTTTATGTTTTCGATCCGCAAGGCCATGCGCGGTTCCTGGTAACAGAGGATGACTCGATTGTAACAGGTGCGGAAGATTTGCGACGTCTGCTGGACTCATCACAATAACTTTCTCATCGCCTATGGACTATTTATTGGAACCTAAATCAAAAACAGCCTGCTTTTCAGATAGCTTTTTGATTAGAGCAGCGTTCAATTATTTGGAGCTATAAATAAGTGAACCCGCTGCATTGGCTTGTCCCCTGGGAATTGTCCCTTTCCATTATTATAGTAACGGTCATTACAGCCATAGTCTTTATAAGAGGCAGCCTGATTTGTAAGCTATTTTTCCGGCAAAAATTATGTTTTTGGGCGGGGTTTTTATCAATATATATCGTCTCCCATACCCAGGCTGATTATTACGCTGAGCATGAATTTTTCGTTCATCAACTCCAAAGCCTTGTACTTCATAGTCTGGGGCCCTTCTTCATCGTACTGAGTTGCCCTAAAGATGCGTTGACGGCAGGTTTTCCTATGACGGGGAAACAATTGATACGAATGGTTTTAAGGTGGAAGCCGATGCACTGGCTGGTTAAGGTATTATTTCATCCTGTCGTCGTTGTTTTAATGTTTGTGGGCTTGAGTATTTTTTGGCTTATGCCATCTATCCACTTTATCGCAATGCTCGACTGGCGTGTATATCGTCTGATGAACTGGAGCATGGTTTTAAATGGACTAATGTTTTGGAGCGTGGTTCTGAATTCACATTCCCTTTGGTCTCCCGGTATCCGCATAGCGATGATGCTTGTCGTGGTTCCGCCGCAAATTCTTCTAGGCGCAATAATCTTTTTCACGCCCCATGACCTTTATCCTATTTATAGCCTATGCGGACGGGCATTTACTGGCATGAGTACTGTTACGGACCAGCAGATAGGCGGCTTGATTCTCTGGATGCATGGGGCGATGATGAGCGTCATCGGCATATTGATCGTGATCCATAAGGAATTGAGACAATCGGGACGTGTTCCAGACGGTACCCCGTCGGCAAAAAACTCCGCCGGACAACCTTAGAAAAAAGCTGCTTGAATAGTCTTCCTGAAGCTTTTTCAACCATTGGCCTGTGGGTAAAGTGCTTGTCTGCATATAGATTTCCTTTCCTAATATTTATTTCCCGTCTTTCGTGGATCAATTGGTGTTATTAAGGTAAACCAAATTACAGTTTCTTTTGCAGCGCGCTTCGTAACGAGGACACTTGACGCGTTGTCACCGGTGACGCCTCATTGCCCCAACTATTACGGATAAAGCTAAGCACCTCGGCGATCTGCCGGTAGGAAAAGGTTTTCGCAACACTCGGCATTTCTTGAGGTTCCGCTCCCAAGCTGGTTTGCGCAGTCTTGCTTCCTTCCAGCAGCAATCGAATTAGCGAGGTAGGATTATCGGAAAGAACAATCGAATTACCGGCGAGTTTCGGATATTTACCCGGTTTACCATCTCCGGTTATTTGATGGCATTTCGCGCAAAATGACTGGTAAAGTCCTG
>JBBQCU010000378.1:0-4136 GCA_038319065.1 Methylococcales bacterium | reverse complement strand
TATAAAACAGGCTGATACGCACTCACCATGATTACAAAAAAACCAACAAGATCATGGTAATTACCAAGCGTACTGATTTAAAAGCACTTTGTTCTTTAAATCAGGTTTACAGAATTTGTACACCATGTTAGCGTAACCCGGCAATCGAAGCATTTTATTTTTTGCTTTACATTACGGCTATGTTACGATTTTAATATTAGTTTTTTATTGAGAGTACAGCAATGACTAAAGCTTCCAAATCATCAAGTAAACCAAGCGTACCAAATAACCCGGAAACTGATACCGACGACGATGATATTTTTGAAGGTGGCGATTTTGTCTCGCTTACCGAGAGTCTTGAAGAAGAAACCGTTAAAAGAGATTCACGCAGAAAAATTGAAATCTATTGGGAAAAAAAGCGATTAAAAGAGCAATTCGACGATTTTGATGAATCTGAATTTGGCTTTTGATGGCTTATAAATCAGTCACTTATTACTTAGTTAAACCTGAAAATACCGCTGAAAATCTAATCTTCAACCTACACCAGTCATTCCCAGGATTGCTTGCATTGCCTTTTGTTATCATAATTCGGCCCCCAGAAGAGCAATTTTCACCGTTTGCCTTCTGATTTGATGCCTGTTGCCAGTTAATTTCTTTTGAACCACCTTAACTTCCCGGTTTTTGTATGCCCAGGCAATAAATACAGTGCCTACTGGTTTTTCTGCTGAGCCTCCGTCCGGCCCTGCAATGCCAGTCACGGCAATGGCGCAATCAGCATCGCTATGGGCTAATGCGCCATTGGCCATTTCTGTTGCCGTTTGAGCACTCACAGCACCGTATTTATCAAGTGTCTCAGGTTTTACACCTAACATTTGCATCTTTGCTGCATTACTGTAAGTCACAAAACCCCGGTCAAACCAGACGGAACTTCCTGAAACCTCGGTAATTACTTGAGCAATCCATCCGCCGGTACAAGACTCGGCAGTGGCTATTTTTTTCTCTTTCGACTTTAGTAACAGACCCAGTTGCTGCGCAAGTTCGAATAATTCATTATCCATGATGTGGCCTCGTGCGACTTCATATAAAATAGAACCATGAGTATAAAACAAAAACCCGAAGGCCCCCACACTCCCATGATGCAGCAATATTTGCGCATCAAATCAGATCACCCTGATACCCTTTTATTTTATCGCATGGGGGATTTTTACGAACTGTTCTTTGATGATGCCAAGAAAGCCTCGCAATTACTGGATATTACTTTAACCAGTCGAGGTCAATCAGCGGGCTTGCCGATTCCCATGGCCGACATACCCTATCATGCGGCTGAAGGTTATCTTGCCCGGCTGTTAAGAAACGGTGAATCAATCGCAATTTGTGAACAAATCGGCGATCCGGCAACGTCTAAAGGTCCGGTCGAACGTAAAGTCGTGCGGATTGTTACACCTGGAACCGTAACAGATGAAGCCTTGCTTGAAGACAGGAAAGACAATTTACTGGTTGCTGTGTGCTCATTCCCATGCACCGGCTTGGGAACACAGCACGGCATTGCCAGCCTGGATCTAACCAGTGGCCGCTTTGTGTTGCAACAGGTGGCATCTGAAGACCAGTTACTCAGTGAACTGGGCCGCCTTAATCCCGCCGAATTGCTGTTCAGCGAAAACTGGCCATTGCCTTCAATCTTACAACAACGCAACGGTTTATGCAGAAGACCACCCTGGCATTTTGACCCTGAAAGCGCCAGGCAACGGGTATTGAAACAATTCAATACCCATGATTTGAAAGGCTTTGGCTGTGATAACTTAGCCACTGCCATCGCTGCGGCGGGCGCTTTATTACAGTATGTTAAAGATACCCAGCAAAGTGCTTTACCTCATATACAGGGCATATGCACAGAAAGCAGTGATGACAGCATTTTGCTGGATGCTTCCAGCCGACGCAATCTAGAACTGGATTTTCATCCTTCCGGACAGCTGCAATACACGCTTTTTGGAGTATTGGACAAAACCGCCACCGCCATGGGCAGCCGTTGCTTAAGGCGCTGGATAAATAGACCTTTACGCGATCACCACATTCTTAACAATCGTTATGCCTGCGTTAATACCTTAATCATTGGCAATGTGTATCAGAATGTGCAAACTCAACTGCGGCAAGTGGGCGATATTGAAAGAATCAGTTCGCGCATCGCCTTAAAATCAGCGCGTCCTCGTGATCTATTGGTATTACGCAATACCCTGGCGGTTTTGCCTGCATTACAACAAGCTCTTGTCACCAGCGAAAACCCGCAGCTTGCCCAGCTCAGCAAGCAAATCGGCGAGCAACCGGAGATATTAAAGCTGTTGCAAGCAGCGATTATTGATAATCCACCCGTGCTTATTCGTGACGGTGGCGTGATTGCAACGGGTTATAACAAAGAACTGGATGATTTACGGCACTTAAGCCAAAACGCAGATCAATTTCTGGTTGACATGGAAAACCGGGAGAAAGCGGCAACCGGCATTACCAATCTTAAGGTCAACTACAATCGGGTACATGGTTATTATATTGAGATTTCCCATTTACACTCTGAAAAAGTGCCGGGACATTACACCCGCAAACAGACTTTAAAAGGGGCTGAACGTTACATTACCGAGGAATTAAAATCATTTGAAGATAAAGTCCTTAGCGCTAAAGACAAGGCCTTGTCGTTTGAAAAGTTTTTGTACGATGAGTTGCTCACTATTATTTCAGCCTCATTGATTCCTTTACAACAAACCGCCACCGCTCTTGCTGAATTGGATGTGCTCGTCAACTTTGCCGAACGTGCCGAGACCCTGAATTTATCGCAGCCGACACTGATAGCTAAACCCGGCATAACCATCGAGGGCGGCCGGCATCTGGTCGTTGAACAGGTTTCCGGGATTCCTTTTGTACCTAACGATCTGTCGCTTTCCAGCGAACGCCGCATGCTGGTGATTACCGGCCCCAATATGGGCGGTAAATCGACGTATATGCGGCAGGCAGCGCTTATCATCTTGATCGCGCACATAGGCTGCTATATACCTGCGAAAACCTTGACATGCGGACCTGTCGACAAGATTTTCACCCGAATTGGCGCTTCCGATGATCTGGCCAGCGGCCGTTCCACGTTTATGGTTGAAATGTCCGAGACTGCCAACATTCTGCATAATGCCACTTCAAAAAGCCTTATTTTGATGGATGAGATAGGCCGTGGCACCAGCACTTTTGACGGCTTGTCTTTAGCTTGGGCATGTGCAGATCATCTAGCTAAGGAAACCAAAGCCTTTACGCTATTTGCGACACATTACTTTGAATTAACCACATTGGCTGACGAGCAGAAAACCATTTATAACGTGCACTTGGATGCAATGGAACACGGCGACAAGATTATATTTTTACATGCCGTTAAGGATGGCCCGGCTAGTCAGAGTTACGGGTTGCAGGTCGCCTCTCTGGCCGGCGTGCCTCGCTCGGTTATCGATAAAGCCAAAACCAAGCTGCGGCATTTGGAGGATCAGGCGTACAACGAACAACAAACAGCAACAGGCGTTAATCAACTGGATTTGTTTTCATCGAAAGAATGCCATCCCGTAGTCACTTTGCTGGAAGACCTCAAACCGGATGACCTGAGCCCCCGGCAGGCGTTGGAGTTGCTTTACCGGCTTAAGGGGATGGTATAAAAGAGGTTCGTAAATTATTGCGGATTTTTTTCGCTTTCCAGTACTTCAAGCAATTGTTTTGCCGGCAAATAGCCTGGATAGATATTGCCTTTTTCTGTAACAATCATGGGCGTTCCTTTCACGTCAAAATCCGCGCCCAACTGCATGTGTTCATCAACAGGATTGTCACAGGTTTTGGCCTCCGGTGTACTGCCTTTTTTTGCGTCTGTTAAAGCTGCGTTACGATCTTTAGCGCACCAAACCGATACGGCTTTGTTATAGGAATCCGAGCCTTTACCTGCTCTGGGGAAAAACAAGTATTGAATAGTAATACCTTGAGCCAAATACTGTTCAATCTCTGAATGTAATTTACGGCAATAACCACAATCTATATCGGTAAAAACAGTAACCGTATATTTACTTATTTTTGGTTTAAAAATGATCATATTTTTCTGACCGATTTTCTCGATGGCCTTTTTTCGTGTGCCACTCAATTTTTCT